>JAFTRB010000167.1 GCA_017462445.1 Clostridia bacterium | reverse complement strand
TATATTTTCTATAACCATCTGGGCTGTCAGTCCGTCTCTGTCTGTCAGCATTAACGCTACGTTAAAAAGCGTGCAGATCGTAGAGGTGATCAGGGATAGTAAAATATTGATTGGTTTGAAAGCATCGGGATCTCTTATCTCCTCCGTAGCTCTGCCTGATGAGGATAAAAGGGTGCCGACCCCCAGGCTGAGCGGTCGCATTTTTTTGATACGGTATAAGGAAAATCGAGCCTTCAGTGGCATTTTCTTACCGGAAAGATAGTCCCTGTACTCTTCCTCGCTTAGCCCGCTTTCCGCAATCGCGCGCCCCCTTCTGTACTCCAGCTCGGCGTTGATGTACTCCCGACAGTATTCTCTGAGCCCCGGCGTATCAGAGGCGCGCAGTCTGCTAGACACCTCCTCGTATTCCTTAAGAGCAGCTTTATAGCTATCGCTCTCCCGTCCGAGTCTCTCGCCTGCATCCTCCATAGAAAAGTAAATGATGTAGGAGGAGAGTGTGATAAGAATAAGGTTTGCGGTAAGCTGCTCGGACTGTAAATCGTAGAAGCCTACTTCGGTGAAGCTCACCAGCACCGCAATCAGCCCGGTTATGAGGGCTATTGTTTTGCCCACATTCTCGGCAAGCAGTCGATAGCCCCTTTTAATCAGGCCGCCCGAGCCTAAAAGCGAGCTGTCAAAATCATCCTTCATCTCTATCTCCCTCGCTTAGTCTTTCTCTTAGCTTAAACAGCGCTCCTCCTAAAAGGTTGCCGATAAGACCGACGAGCGATATGACCGTCATCTGCTCTGCAATGCGCGAAAGCGCGAAGAATAACAAAAACAGAATCAGCCACAGGGTTATTCCGGAGGGGGAGGCGATTCCCCTTTTTATAAGCCTGTATATCGGGAGGGCGCAAAGCAGAAGGAGGAGCAGAGTAAAGCCAGAGACCATCACCTCGCCCCCCTCGGCAACCCAAAGAGGGAAGAAGCTGAGGGTGGCGATCAGTGGCGAGCCTATGGAGAGAAGAATGCCAAGGAGCCAAAGAAGAAGATTAATCGGCAATGGTAGGCGTTTCTTCATTTTTAAGCACCTCTTTCATTGCCTGCATTCTTTCCCTGACCGCTTCCTTCTGGTATTCGGGAAGGCCGCTTGAGAGAAATATCTCATAGAGCATATCGATCTGGGCGCCCATAATCTCTCTCATTTTTCTTTTCTCATCATCGGCGGCGAGTGCCTCGAGCCTTGCGGAAAGACTGTCAAGCGTGGTGCAGATCGTATTGATGCCGCCCTCGGCTTGGTTTAGTCTCTTTGTTATCTGCTCCTTTATCTCTGACGAGGCACTCTCGCTCCTTTCGGCGGTATCCTTAATTCCGGATATAATATCGGCCATGCTTCCGAGTGTAGTGCGGAGAGTGGGGAGAAGTCCCTTTTTATACAGAATGGCAATAATTGCCGCGCCTATGAAGGAGAGAACAGAGAAAATCTCGCCAATATGCTCAAGCGCAAAGCTGTATATTACCGCAAAGGGGCTTGTTACCGTTTCAACATCATTTGTGAGGGTGTCGGATGGCGTGTTCCCGCTTTCTGTCGAGCCCTCCTTGGTGACATCGGTGAGGGTGGCACCCTCGCTGTACTCCTCTGCGCTTGCGGTGACGGGAATCATCACAAGGGCAAGAATAAGGGTGAAAATAATTAGTTTGATGCTTCTTTTCATCTTAGTTCCTTTCTCAAAATAGTTTTAGATGGTTGCCCATTCTTTTTGTTAATTCAGAGAGGGCATTCGCTTGCTCCTCCAACCGTCTCTCCAGGGACTCAACCCTTGCGCAAAGGCGGCGGATAACGCTGTCATCGGTGAGAGTCGGGGTAGCCTTTCCGCGCTCGATCCGAATCGGCTCAAGCTCGACAAGACCGTCACCCGTGTCAATTTTTGCGTTATATATGCCGTCTTTATGTAAACTAGTATTTACAATGCACACTCCGTTCTTTATTGGGTATGTGCTGCCACCCAAAATAACAAGCCCACTATTCTGCCCGGGGAAGGAAAGCTCAAGCATTGAGTCGCCTCTTGAAAAGGCGCGCCATTCGCCAAGCCTTCCGTAGAGCGAGTATTCGATTTTTGTCATACGCCCTCCCCGTCGAGGTGTGCTTTGATTCGTGACAAAAGCGAGTAAAAGCTCTCGCCGTTTACTGTAATGGTTGAGAGAATGGCTCCGGAGCGTATTTCCTCAAACAGGTCGGCAAGGGTGTGTCCGGTCCTTATTCCCGTGGGGATAGAATGGGCTATCGAATCGGTCCCCTCGCTTTCGATGTTTTCAAGCAGGAG
Source organism: Clostridia bacterium (assembly GCA_017462445.1). Next base: position 4,860 of record JAFTRB010000167.1, on the reverse strand, counting down.
GTTGAGCCTGTCCCTTATGAATAGGGGCAGAGCATCGAAGGCCTCCTTCATCTCCTTGGCAGAGTAGTCTCTGCCGCCAAAGGCGGCTGGCGCCGTTGGCCTTGTTGGGAGCGATGCCACAAGCTTGTCGGCTATTTCGGCATCGGTTATAGCTGTTGCTTTCATATTTTTTCCTTTTCTCCTTATTTTTTCTTGATGTTTCCACGTAGCCGATAGCGGAAGGCTATGTTTTCTATGCCTATCGGGCTTTGGAAACGCTCTGTGTAGATGGATATGGATTTATCGACCCAGTTTTTCTCCTTTTCGTTGAAGGGGAGTGTATAGCTCTCCAGGATCGCAAAGCCTAAAGAGGAGAAATCTAAATCGTGGAAGGATAGAAGGGAGGGGGAAAATTCAACGATCTCCCGATAGCCGCCTCTGTCTGTCGCAACCTCAAGCGAAAGCGACGCCTTGGTAAAGCTCTTTATTTTTGCTATGAGCGAGCCCTTGACGCTATCCTTTGCCAGGTGTGGCACACCGCAGTTGTCAAGTCTGGTTCTTAGGGCATATCTCACGGCTCTGCCATCAAAGTCATAGAAGTCAGGATGGATTTGCTTGCCCATAGTCCTCTCATATTCCTCTGCGTCAAAGCCCTCGGCAAGCCTTATCCTGTCCGGAGCTGCGCCGCGCATATCGTTATTGAAGGTGTAAAGATAGCCGTCGGAGGCGGTAAAGTAGAGATGCACTCCGTCAGAGGAGGTAAAGCATCGCCCGGGGGAAAAGACACCGCCGCGGTATTCGCCGGTTTTGCAGACAGCATATTTTTCATCCTTCTCCAGTGTATAATACATAAGCTCGTTCTCCCCGTCAGAGGTGCCGTATTGCTCGCTGTATACGGTCCCGCTTACTTCTTCATCAACCCGGCTATGGGTTTTGATATCATAGGCGGAATTTGCCGAATATTTATACACGGGTGCCTGGTTATCCCATCTGCCAACCCCCTTTATCATATACCATTCGTACTCTTTTAGCCCTCCGACTGTGGTTGTGTCCCGTGAGTCGGCAAGATAGATGTTGCCATTCACCGCAACCCCGAGGTAGCCCAGCCACTCGAAGATATCCGCCTGGTCCAGCTTCTCCGAAAGCAAATAATAGTTTACATTGCTGGAGCGCTTTGAGATGCTTCTCTCATATTCAAGGCTTTTATGCTCGATGCCGCAAACGCCAATAGGGCTTATGAACACGGGGTCATCGAAGAAGCTGCGTGACGGTCCTATGGCGCAAAGCTCGGAATGGATAGAGCTGACCGGGTAAATTCTTGGCAGCATACCGTCCTCTGTGCTTTTTCCGTAGTGATAGATTATACTGCCCGTTCCGTCATCTTTGTCCTTGAAGATTGCCAGAGAGTCTCTCACCGCAAGCATAGAAATGATCCTGCTCTCTCCACGGGAGTCATTGAAGTAGTTGTATTCTCCGAAATAGAGTGGCTCCTCCGTGCCATCTACACCCTCCGAGGAGAAGAATACTGCGCCCGGGAGCCGTGGGTTGCCGCTTAAGAATAGCCTCCCGTCAAACTTTTCGCTTACGGTGCAGCCTGTAATCGCTTCCCAACCGCTGACAGGCGCCCTGTCAGCTCCCGAGCCAAAGGTGGAAGGCTTGTCAGCTATTCTCAGATGGATCTCCACCTCGTGTCCGTCAAGCGCCCAGGGGTTCTCCAGATCCAGAAGAACAGCAGATATTTTTCCCTCCGCTTGTTGAAGAGCAAATTCTGTGCTTTCTCCGTCAATCAGCACATCCTCCACCAGGGTTGGCTCAGAATAGATTGGAATGGCAACCCGGCATTCAAGGCTTTCCCTGCCGAATATTATTTCGTACGCTCTCAGCAGCTCTTGGTTTTCCACCCTTTCAAGATGCTCGTCGTCCAGCGAATAATAAACCGTGCTAAGCTTATTGCAAAAGTTGAAGAGCGAAAGCCCTATGAATTCCAATCCGCCCGACAGGTAAACCTCGCTCAGATTTTCACAATCCTGGAAGGCGGCGTTGTCGATAAGCCTTAACGAGCGAGGGGTGATGACTCTCCTTAGCGATGTGTTCCCGCGAAAGGCGAACTTGCCTATTCGTTCTATGCCCTCGCCAAGCTTGACCTCTGTTATTTTTGTGTTGAGGGCAAAGGCGCCATCAACCACCTCAACAACCTTGTATTCGACTCCGCCTATTGTTGTGTAGCCGGGAATGTACAGCTCACCCTCCAGGCTGTCCTGCGCTCCGATTACCGAGCAATAATTTAACACGGTATCCTCTATTCGGTATTTTATCTCGGGATTGCCATAGGCGAAGCGCTCGGAGCTGTATATCCGCCTTTTCTCTCTTGCCGAGGGAGTCAGGAGATTTCTCTGCTCATAGCTCTTGCCGTCATAGTAGAGAAGGGGAGAGTAGGGGGCAAGCGCTCTGTCCGGACCTATCACCTTGCATACTCCGCCCTCGCTTATGCGCAGCATCTGACCGCTCAGGAAAACATAAAGATAGTCCCCAAACCTGAAGGCAGTGCTTTTGCTCCCCTCCAGATAGCATAGAACTGCTACCCTTGAGGGGTTCTCGGGCTTAAGCATAACGAGACTGCCGTCAATGTGAATGATAAGCTCCTCTCCTCCGTCTCTTTTCGCAAGGGGATAGATCGCGTGAATTTTTTTCGGCAGCTTCAAAAGGCATCTGTAGCCCGGAATGCTTTCAAGCAGTCTGCCACCGCTGGAGCTGTAATCCCTGTATAGGTTCTCTATACATTCAATAAAGCCGTCGGCGCCACCGGCTCTGATTCCGCTGAGGCCTGTATATGCGCGTGTGTATTCGTAATACGAACCGTTCTTCCTGTATTTAGTCATCAGCCCCACCCGTTTGTCCTGTATTCCTCGTCAATGGCGCGCTGAGAATAGCGCATAACCGTGGAAAGCCCCTGGCGGTACATAGCCATATAATATTGCGCCTTGTCACTGTCATCGTCCAACCAGATATACGCCGCGGTGAGTAAAGGGAGGAGCGGCGCCATCTCCGCCGAAACATCTATACTCTCCTCGTCATTATCGCCCGTAATGTGGTTTGGCGAGCGATAGTAATCCAGAAAGATCTCGCCTACATAATCCCAGGGGAGAAGGAGGGCGTCACCCCTTGTCAGAGCGCCATTAACAGGCCTTCCTCTTCCATCGGTCGGCGCCTTTGCAAAGGAGCGCAGATCGCCTTTTCCCTCTGTGACATCAATTTCACGCATGGCAGAGTAGAGTGGAATTTCCTCTTCATCTGAAATGCCATCGAAGGAGCAAAGGTCAAAGATCGTAAGCATCCCCTCGCTATCAAAGCGCAGAGTCCCCTTTCCCTCCACTCTTCCGCGGTGAAGAATGCCGCCAAGGGATAGCCTGACCACTCTGCTTCCTCGGTCATCGGTGACGGTGTACGAGCCCTTTCCAACTGTGGTAAAGGAGTAGGCATTGCCCATAAGCTCAATTTCCTCAGCTCTTCCGATAAGCGATATTTTTTCCCTGTGGGAAAGGAGGGGGATCGGAGTAATAAAAAGTCGTACGGTTTTTATCCTCGGGCGGTCAAGATAGATAAGCTCAAGGGCGGAGTTCGCCGCGCCAAGAAAAGCCTCGTCGTCCTCGACCCCCGTTTCAAAGCCAAGCCGTACAACATCCTTTTTCAGTTGCTTGTATGTCATTATTCCTCCTTTTGTCTAACGGGCGTCCATCTCCCCTGAAAGAGGAGATGGCGACACCCGTGCTTAATTATTCAAGGAATAGTTAAGCGAAAATGTAAACATTTATTTTAATAGATCAAGAAGTAGTCGGCATCTCCCTTGCCATTGAGAGAGTCGAAGGCAAGAATGATATGCTTATAGCTGCCAAAGCCTATACCAAATCGGCATCTACCGTTCCAGACGTAGTTGCCGGTGTGATGGTCCACCCAGTTGGACACCGAGAGGGGAATACGGTTGAAGAACATATTACCCGCAAGATTTCTGTTTGCCTCGCTGGACATCAGCATCAGTGAGTCTTCGGTCGCAGTCCAGCCGGGAAGGGTAATAATATTCCACTTTCCGAAATGAAGGTTTACCGCATTGTTCGAGGAGAAGGGTGCTTTTTCGGAGCCGCATACTATCTTTACCATTGACTCAAGAAAGGGTCTGTTGCCGGGGAGTATAATGGTATCGGGGGTATAGCCAAGAGGCTCGCCGTTGTCATCCTTCATACTGCGATACTTCATGCAAAGAGTATGGAGAGCGTAGACAAACTTCTCCGGATTCAGTATGCGGTTGTCCGACTCGTCGGGGTGATAGAGAAGATTACCGAAGAAGTAATTTGGCTGAGTCTTGCTTCCGTCACCATAGGTGTGCCTTCCGGAGAAGAGGGGCTTGCCATCCGCGCAGGTCAGGTCAATGGTTGTGCCTGCAAAGCTTGCGGAGGCGAGGGTGCCGTTTGCAAGCGCTGCCTCGCAGAGCTTGTTTCTTGTCTTGTGGTAGGCGCGCACAAAGCTCTCTGCCCTTCTTCTGGCATCTGCTCCAACTCCGTAGTTCGCATCCTCCATCATCTCTGCGGTGATAACGAACTCCTTGGTGAACTGGATATGCTCAATGAACTTCTTGCCGGTCTCCTTGATGGTGTCCTGGGTTGCGCCTGCTCCCTCCTCGGTTGCCGCAAAGATGCCGAAGTCGCTCTGGTTCACGATAGTCTCGCCAAAGCGATTGCTCTTCTCAACATTAAAGAGAGACTCACAGATGCCGCCCTGCTTGGAAAGCATATCGCTCTCCTTCTCGATGATCATCTTGATGGGGGTCTCAAGCTTGCCTATCGCGGCATTTCTGAGGCCGCTGCTCTTAGAATAAATAATCATATC
>JAFTRB010000166.1 GCA_017462445.1 Clostridia bacterium | reverse complement strand
GAGCTTGCAAGAATGATAAGCCGCGCAGGCCTTAAGTTCACTTCTCTTCCCGACGAGGACTTTGACAATCCTCTCGGCATTGATACCGGTGCTGCTGTTATCTTCGGTGCTACCGGTGGTGTTATGGAGGCTGCTCTCCGTACTGCAAACGATGTTCTCACAGGCAAGGATAACGAGAACGTTGAGTTCCACGAGGTAAGAGGTACCGAGGGACTTAAGGAGGCTACCTACACTATCGCAGGTATTGAGATTAAGGTTGCTGTTGCCTCCGGTGCTGCTAATGCTAAGCTTGTTATGGATAAGATTGCAAGCGGCGAGGCAGATTGGACCTTCGTTGAGATTATGGGATGCCCCGGTGGCTGTGTAAACGGCGGCGGCCAGCCCATTCAGCCTCAGTATGTAAGAGATACCGTTGACCTCAAGGCAGTAAGAGCTTCGGCTCTCTATGCTCAGGATGAGGCTTCTACTCTTCGTAAGTCTCACCTCAACCCCGTTGTCAAAGAGGTTTATGATAACTACTTCAAGGGTGGATACGGTTGCCACGCTGCGCACCATATTCTCCACACCTCCTATGTTGCAAGAAAGAAGTTCAACATCTAATTTCTTAAAACAAATATAAAAGGGACAGCCCTTCTCCACACGGAGTTGGGCTGTCCTTTTTAGCAGAAAAGACTATAAATATAATCTATCCAATATAGTTATTATATTTTTAGAAAAACACTCTATAGCCCAGCTTATAAACGAAGGGCGAAACGGTGCTACACATAAACGCTTTGTCATATTTACCGTGAGGAGTCTTATAGTCATCATTATCCAGAATTTCAACGCCCCTCGCCTCGGTAAAGCCCTCCATGGCTATATCACCTATCCCCTTCTTATGTGCCACAAGCATACTGGCCGACTGCATCGGCTCATTTATTTCAAAGGACACAGAAATGCTGTTTGGGAAAAAGGCTACGGTCTGACGGTAAGAGTATTCACTCTCGCTAAGGTCCGAAACTCTCATAAGCTTGCCGTAAGCAACAATCTCAAGAGAATCACAGCTTTGCTTTTCCTCGGTTTTCATCACAAAGGATTGAGGACGGTATTTTTCGCCATCATTTCCAATATATTCGGGGATAAGATAAGGCAGAACCGACTCAGGTGAACCCTCGGTGAGTCCACAAAGGGCGGGAAAAGGATTGTAGGACGCCTTAAGCTTAAATGCATTTGTCCTTACAAACGGAAGCATAACAAGATTATCACGGTAGCGAAGGATAAATGTATAATACTTCTCGGAGAAGTCAAGCCTCTTTACCTGCCAGCAATCGGGAGAAGGAATTATGCCCTCAGGAATTTCGGTAGTAGCAAGTCCTGCTGCGCAAATATTTTTATAAAGAGCATATAGGTGGCAGACTATGTCCATATTTACTTCCAATATTCTGTAAACCTGTCTATAGGCATTCGTGGTTCGTCCGCCCCACCAAAGGTCAAAGCTATTCTCTTCCCTGTTATACCAATATGTAAAGCATTTATTCAAAACCCTGCCGGTATATGCCAGAGCAAGCGGAATATCCTTGCTGTCAACAAGGCCATGAGCCATGGATGAGCAAAGCGACTCCACAGGAGCCAAATCACCATGTATAGATAGGCTTCTGCCATAGTTAAAGCCATCGCCCTTTTCGTTAGCCATAAACAGCGCGTATTCTGCACACATCTTAAGATTATCGCTTATTGGCTTGGGAAGCTGAAGCCCGAGATCGAAGTAAAGGTCTGCAAGCTCGGAGGATACAATGAAGGAATACCTATCAAACCGACCAATCCCCTCCTCGTCATCCATAAAGCCTCCCTCCGGGCAGGCGATAGGAATAAACCTTTTCTCTATTGTCTTGCGTACTGTGCCATCCTCAAAACCGAGCCTCTCGCGGTATGCAGCGCAAGCCAATGCAACCTGATAATAATTTGTAGCTGCGCCCTTAAGCTTAGCCGTGGTTTTATCAAGAAAGTCCTCATAGTCGGTTAAATACTCAAGCCTATCAAGCCTTTCCTTGCCAATTACATCAAGCTTATTCGCCTTATGTAGTTTATTGAGCGCCCGAAGAACACCAAGCTTGCCCCAGGTCCAAATTGATTTGCGTTTGGAGGTAATATCAATAAAAGAGAGCAGTCGACGCAATGCCTCCTCCGCTCTTTCATCACCCACCTCCAAATAATGGAGATAGAGTATTGTTGTCGCGTGAATTAAAGCCCCATGAGTGTAGCCGTATTGCTCATCAAGAACCCTTATGCCTTTAATCTCGGTGGCTTCTCCACCGTCAGATACAATTTTTGTATAGTAATCTATATGAGTATATAAGAACTCATCAAATATCTTCTTTATATTCATATTGTCATTCCTTTATTTTTGCTTATATCTCTCAGACTCCAAGTAATAGGTTGCCTCGCTATCTGCAACGTGAACGGCGAAGGCAAGCGGGAACATCTCAAAGGAAAGAGATACATTTCTGGCATCCTCGGTGGAGGAATAGCCCATGTGATAGCGAATAGCAAAGGCCTCCTCACGGGTAAGACGCATATAACCGGAAATTATATACACGCTCTTTTCTCCGTGACCGTAGGGGAGCTGGTCATCATATTCGAAGGTATCTACCCTCTGCCATACCCCTTTCTCGTCCTTAACGTTTCTAAAACCCTTTTTGTAAATTCCAACCTTGCACAAATCATGGAGCAAGGAAACAATAGCAATGCTCTCATCAGAGTAGCTGAAGCCGTAGGTCTTTGCCCCCTCGGAATTAAGATAACGAACAAGGCAATCATACACATTAAGCGAATGCTCACAGAGCCCCCCCTCGT
>JAFTRB010000165.1 GCA_017462445.1 Clostridia bacterium | reverse complement strand
TTTAATTTTAAAAAAACGCAAAAAGTATTTCCGCGCAGCCAATTGACAGAATTATGCAAAGTCGGAGTAAGGCTATAATAATTCCGGGAACATAATCATAAAATGCTAAAGAAGGGAGAATACAATGAAAATACAAAAGGTAAGAAACAACGAGTGCATAATGGATATCGCCGAGGAATATAATATCAATCCCTTGGTTATTGCATCGGTAAACGGGCTTGATATCGGATCAAGGCTTACTCCCGGACAGGAGCTGCTGGTGCTTATGCCGACCAGGGTGGTCAATGTCAAAAGAGGACAAGGGCTGGATGAGATATGCTTGCGATTCTCTATTTCCGAGGAGCAGCTGTTAGCCTATAATCCCATACTGGGAGGAAGAAGAAAAATATACGATGGGCAAATGCTTTGCATAAAATACGCCACTCCCTGCCTGGGCGTGGCTGTGAAAAACGGATATATGTACTCGGGATGCAGTATCAGGACGCTCAGTGAGAGGCTATGCTATACAGATATAATCACCGTCTGCTCGTTGGTATGGCGAGATGAGAAGCTATGTACGCTGTTCGACGAGACGGAAGCTATGAGGCTCGCCCAAGAAAGCGGTAAGCGGTGCTTTGTCAGGGTATACATAACAGATAGCATTGACGAGAGCAATATTGAAGGCTTTGTAAGGGCGGTCGCGCTATATACCGCTAACAGAAATTACAGCGGAGCAACAATTGGCGGAATTGAAAAAATATCAAGCAAAAAAGGCCTGGCAGATAAGCTAAAGGATGCCCTGTGTGAACTGGGGAAGGAGTTGTTTATTGAATGCGCGGCAGGTGAAACGGGAGAACATATCAGCTCCTGTGACGGGGCGATACTTAGCTATGATAAAATAAATCTTGAACAAATACCCAGCTTCAAGGACGGAGAAATAAAGGCATACATGTCATGTGTCGAGGGGCTGGATAGCTATCGATGTCTTATGGAGCTTTCCTCTTTTGCATACGGCGGAGGGCGGTTCGTCGAAAGGGCGAGAGTCATCAACGCGGCAATGGCAAAGGGGGCGGAAATTGTGCAGGACGATGAACGGCTGGTAAGCGAGGTTATAATCGGAGGAAGAAAACCCAGCAAATATATCTTTGAAAGCCTGGAAAATCAAAAAGCCAGGCTTACCCTGGCGGGAGAGCTTGGCTTATGCGGAATATCGTTTGACATTGCAAGAATCGGCTTAGCCGAGCTTATGATGATAGCTACCGCATTCTCCTCTCCCGCAAGGCTATCCGGTCAGGGGGAGCTGAACTGCAGAGGCGAAAAATATAATAGCTAGCCTTCCTTTGGGGCAATGTAATCACGCACACGCAAAGGAATACCGACCTCGGCGGAAATTTTCCGACATTCCTCGATTTCCTCCTCGGTCAGAAAATCGCCTACTACGGTGAAAACAACATTATGTACATAATTCTTTACATTTTTGGCAAAGGCTATTATAGCAGGAAGAGAATGCTCAAAATTTGACAAGGGTTGGCATATCTCGTCATATTTTTCGCTATTTGGAGCATTCAGGCTTATAGAGACAGTGTCGAAGGCATCCTTGTAAAGACGCACGCTCTCTTCACCGTAAATCAGCGATGTGTGTCCATTTGTATTTATCCTTACAGGCATCTTGGGATATCTGCTTTTTACCGCCAGGGCGACATTACGGCATACATCAAGACGAATGCCCGGCTCACCGTAGCCGCAGAACACAAGCTCGGTATAATTCTGCAGGTCCTTTGAGAAGATAGCCTCTCTGATCTGCTGCTCGCTTGGCTCACGCAAAAGCCAAAGGCTGTCCGAGCCATAGGCGCCATCTCCGTTCTTGCGAATACAGAAAACACAGCGGTTGGTGCATCTGTTTGTCACATTGACATAAAGCGAGCCATTAACCTCATAAACAATAGTCATTCCCTTCATATACCAAGAAACCTCCTGGCATTGCTCTCGGTTATTCTCGCGCACTCCTCCTCGCTTATTCCCCATATTGCCGCGAGGGTCGCATTTGTATAGCAGAGGTTTCCCGAGTGGTTAAGCGTTCCTCTTAAGGGATGGGGCGCAAGATAGGGGCAATCGGTTTCAATAAGCACGCACTCGCGAGGAATAGCGAGAGCGACCTCCTTTGGCTTACGGGCGTTTGTGAAGGTCAGTGTTCCGGAGAAGGAAATCATATAACCCATTTTTACAAGCTCGAGAGCCATCTCGACGCTACCCGAAAAGCTGTGAAGAATGCCCCTTACCCGCGGAAAGGCTCTTAGCACCTCAAGGACATCGGCGTGCGATTCCCTATCGTGAATACATACGGGAATATCGAGCTGCTCGGCAAGTGACATTTGCCTTTCAAAATAAAGCCGTTGCTTTGCCTTATCTGTATCGGGATAGTGATAATCCAGCCCTATCTCACCGAGAAGAACACATTTGTTTGACTTATCAAGAATAAGCTCGCGTATTTCGGCAAGCTCGCTCTCAATATCGAAAAGAAATCTGCAATCGGATGGGTGTATGCCTATCGCTGTGTACATATTACTATGCTTTTTTGCCTGCGCAATTGCCGCGCGAGAGGTTTCGGGCGAGGTGCCGATATTTACAATATAAGACACATCCCTTGACATAAGACCGTCGATAAGCTCATCGACGGTCTCTGTCATTTCCGACTCAAACCTCTCATCATAGTAATGAGCGTGTGAATCAAAATATTTCATCAGTGAATACGATCTCCATTTTTTGCGGTCGGGTCAAGGAATACAACCTTAACATCATCCTCGCCCGATGCCAAAATCATACCGAAGCTATCAACTCCGCAGAGCTTGGCAGGCTTGAGATTTGTTACAAGCGCAACCTTCTTGCCAATGAGCTGCTCGGGCGTGTAGAACTTGGCAATACCGGACACAACCTGACGCTTTTCGTAGCCCAGGTCAACCTGAAGCTTAAGAAGCTTCTTTGCCTTAGGGATAGGCTCGCAAGCTATAATCTCGGCTACGCGAAGCTCTACTGCCGCAAAGGCATCAATGCCAATCTCAGCCTCGTGCTCCGGCTCCTCCACGGTCTGTGCCGCTGCCTGTGCTGCGGCAATCTTTGCCTCCATCTCCTCAAGGAACTTCTTTTCATCAATTCTTGCAAAGAGTGTAGAAGCCTCGCCAAGCGGCTTGCCCGACTCAAGCGAGCCAAAGCTATATGCGCTCTTCAGCTCGGTTACACTTGTTCCAAGCTGAGCAAAAATACGCTCGGAGGTAGAAGGAATATAGGGCACAAGAAGAACCGCGCCGATGCGGATAACCTCGAGAAGGTTATATATTACGGTTGCAAGTCTGGGCAGAGTTTCCTCGCTCTTGGCGAGAACCCAGGGCATTGTTTCATCAATATATTTGTTTGCTCGACGGAGCATACCGAATATAGCCTCAAGAGAGTCGGCAACGTGGTAGCTATCCATCAGGGAAACAGCCTTCTCAACCCCTTCCTTGACAGCAGAGCGAAGCTCACCGTCTATGGCTTCCTCCACCTGAGGCGCAGGAACTATGCCGCCAAAATACTTTTTGGTCATTGCGTGTGTACGGCTGACAAGGTTTCCAAGATTGTTGGCAAGATAGTTGTTGTATCTTGCTATGACGCTCTCATAGGTGATAGAGCCATCGTTGGCATAGGGCATCTCGGAGAGCGCATAATAACGGACCGCATCAACGCCGAACACCTCGGCAAGCTCGTCTGCGTATACAACATTTCCCTTGGATTTGCTCATCTTATCGTTACCGAAGTTGAACCAGGGATGACCGAACACCTTCTTGGGCAGAGGAAGTCCGAGAGCCATCAGGAATATCGGCCAATAGATCGTATGGAAGCGGAGAATGTCCTTGCCTATGATATGAACATCAGCAGGCCAATATTTTCTGAATTTTTCGCTCTGCTCCTCAAAGCTCTTGTCAGGGTCATAGCCGATGGCTGTGATGTAGTTGGTGAGAGCATCAAGCCATACATATACAACATGCCTGTCATCAAAATCAACGGGAATTCCCCACTTAAAGGATGTTCTGGATACGCAGAGATCCTGCAGTCCCGCCTTAAGGAAGTTGTTGACCATCTCGCGCTTTCTGCTCTCGGGCTCGATGAAGCCGGGGTTGTCCTCGATGTGCTTAATAAGGCGGTCAACATAGTTGCTCATCTTAAAGAAGTATGCCTCCTCGCGCGCCTGGGAAACCTCCCTGCCGCAGTCGGGACACTTGCCGTCCACAACCTGGGTAGATGTAAAGAAGGATTCGCAGGGGGTGCAATACCAGCCCTCATAGAAGCTCTTGTATATATCTCCCTGGTCATAGAATTTTTTGAATATCTTGCGAACTGCCTGCTCGTGGTAATCGTCTGTTGTGCGAATGAAGTGGTCGTACTGAACGCCCATCAGATCCCAAATTCCCTTTATCTCGGCTGCAACTCGATCAACATAAGCCTTCGGAGTGATGCCCGCCTCAAGAGCAAGATTCTCTATCTTCTGTCCGTGCTCATCTGTTCCTGTGCAAAGAAAAACATCCTTGCCCATTCTGCGCTGAAATCTGGCAAAAGCATCGGTCATAATAATCTCATAGGTATTACCAAAATGAAGCTTTCTTGATGCGTAGGCTATCGCCGTTGTCAAATAAAACTTTTCCATATATCAAAACTCCTATCTGCGCGGCTTGATACAGGCGAATGAGCAAGCATTCCACCGCGCATTATATTACATTTTATCATTTTAACACATAATGTTCAAAAAAACAAGATGATTTTGAGAAAAAGTGGAGCGAGAACCTGAAGAAAAGCAGATAGATGTCTTAACGGATAAGGTTTGCTATATATCTTATTTCGTATTCTCCGTTTGCCACCGACCGCTTTTTCTGTTGGTATTCGACCGCTTTTTCCGTTTGCCATCGACCGCTTTTTCTGTTGGTATTCGACCGCTTTTTCCGTTTGCCATCGACCGCTTTTTTCCTCTTGACTTTTTATATTACGCATGCTATAATGTAATATGGTAAATTATTATCAAGAGGCGTTCAGATGAGAAACTATTTCCCAAGGCTCTACGGCAATGAGGGCACAAAAAACAGAATAGCCGCAGCCATAGAGTCGGGCAAGCTTCCGCACGCGCTCCTGATTGATGGCGATGAGGGCTCCGGCAGAATGACCTTGGCTCTTGAGATTGCGGCAGCGCTTAACTGCGAGAACCGCGGCGACAGCTCTGTCCCCCTCCCCTGTGGCAAATGCAACTGTTGCAGAAGGATATACTCGGGCGGCTTTGCTGATGTGAGCGTTCTGGAGCGGGAAAAGGGCAAGGCGAGCCTTGGAGTTGATGAGGTACGCCTATTCCGCAACGATATGTTTCTCTCTGCCACCGAGTCCGACTACAAGGTTTATATAATAAAGGATACCGAAAGAATGACCATGCAGGCGCAAAACGCGCTTCTTATCGTTCTTGAAGAGCCGCCGCCAAATGTAATTATTATTCTTTTGTCTGCCGGAACAGATAAAATTCTGACAACTATTAAAAGCCGTGTACAGTATATTGCAATGTCTCGCTTTACCCCGACCGAGATTGGCGAGTATTTATGCAAAAACCTGCCTAAGATCGGAATGCTTGCCGGCACTGACAGGGAGCGCTTTAAGAGCATCTTGCTCGGCGCTGACGGAATGATTGGCAGGGCGATACAGCTGGCAAGTCCCGATGAATCCCAAGCACTTGAGGAAAGACGGGAGCTGATCCTCTCGTTCGTAAGAGCGCTTAGCCCGCGCATTCCCTACTCTGAAATGTTCAGACAGGTCAATTCTCTTCCGAAGGAGCGCAGCAGTTTAGTACAGATGCTGGAGGGGATTACGGTAGCTTTGCGTGATCTTATTGCCATAAAGCGAGGGGTCAAGGCGGAGCCACTGTTCTTTACGAGCCGCGAGTTGGCATCGACTATTGCCAAGGACCTGACGATTATACGGCTTGTGCGGATATATGACATAATACTTGCAACCATAAAGGAATGCGAGAAGAATGCAAACAATTCCCTGCTTATCACAAATCTCGGAATGAAGATAAAGATGGCGTAGCCACTTACACAATATTTATAAAAAGGAAAACCAGAATAGGAACGATATATGTCGGATAAGAAATACGAAAACAAGGAAAACGCCGAGGAGAACGGTGTGGAGCTTGCGCCCGATACTCCCTGCGAGGTCGTGGGCATAAACTTCCGCGAGGCCGGAAAGATTTACTATTTCTCCCCCGGAGACGCCACACTCTCGGTAGGTGACAGAGTTATTGTCGACACAAGCCGAGGCGTTGAAATAGGAACGGTTAAGCTGGCAAACAAAACGGTTACAGCCGGCGAAATAGTACAGCCTCTGAAGAAAATCATACGAATAGCTACTCCGGATGATTTAGAGCGCGACGCGCGAAACCGCGAGCTTGAAATGGATGCGGCTGTTATTTGCAAGAAGAAGATTGCTCAGCACAACCTGCAGATGAGCCTGGTCGCGGTGGAATACACCTTTGACAACTCAAAGCTGATATTCTACTTCACCTGCGAATCCAGGGTTGACTTCCGCGAGCTTGTCAAGGATCTTGCGGGAACCTTCCGCACAAGAATCGAGCTAAGACAAATAGGCATTCGTGACGAGGCAAAGATGATGGGCGGTCTTGGCATCTGCGGCAGAGAATATTGCTGTGCCGGCTTCCTCACCGATTTTGTCCAGGTTTCAATAAAAATGGCTAAGGAGCAAAACTTCTCGCTCAATTCAGCAAAGGTCTCCGGCGCCTGCGGCAGGCTTATGTGCTGTTTAAGATACGAGCATGAGATCTACGAGGAGGCTCTCAGAAGAACACCCTCGGTCGGTTCTATTGTGCTTACGCAGGACGGCGAGGGCGTAGTAACCGAGGTAAAGCCTCTTGCGGGCGAAATCAAGGTCAAGCTCAACGGCAATGACAAGGATGCTCCCAAGATGTACAAGGCGTCGGAGGTTAAGCTTATCAAGGCATCCAAGCGAGCAAAATCCGATGACTCCGCCATTGAGGATATTGTAGAGGATTAAATTGTAGTTTTGCCCAAACAATATCGGCATTATTCACAAAACTTGCAATTATATTACTTTTTTTCAAAAACTGCTTGATTTTTTGAAGATATGTGGTAGAATATAATTAATCTTAATACGGAGGTATTCACTATGGCTTTCAAGATTTCTGATGAGTGCATTTCCTGTGGCGCTTGCGCAGAGGGTTGTCCCGTAAACTGCATCTCCGAGGGCGATGACAAGTATGTAATCAACGCTGAAGAGTGCATCTCCTGCGGCGCTTGCGCAGATGCTTGCCCTGTTGGCGCACCCGCTGAGGAATAATTTCCATCAGCTACTCGTCTTGCATTAGCACGACAAAAAGGAGCAGACGATGTTCTGCTCCTTTTATTTTACATACATTGCTTTCTGAGAGCGCCGAAACGGATAAAGCAACCGAAAAGCGTTCAGAATTTAATTATTGATAATTCAAACAGGAAAAATATATGATATTAAACGAGGGCGAAAGGCTCGACTATGTAAACGAAAAGCTCTCCCTGATACAAAACGAGGAGGGGCTTACCTTCGGCACAGATGCCCTGCTGCTTGCCGCCTATTGCTACGGAAGAAGGAAAAACGGCATTGAGCTTGGCGGAGGAAGCGGAATAATCTCTATGCTTCTTTTGGCAAGAGAAAAGCTGGAAAACTGCCTGTGTCTTGAGGTTCAGGAGGAATATGTCAGGCTCATAAAGCGGAATGCGGAGCTGAACGGACTTAGTGACAGACTGACAGCGGTGCTTGGCGATGTGCGCGATTTTCGACCGGGTAGCGAATGCGAGCTGGTGTATTCTAATCCCCCTTATATGAAGGCTGACAGCGGAAGGCGCTGCGAAAACGACAAGAAGAATATAGCGCGACACGAGGTTTTCG
>JAFTRB010000164.1 GCA_017462445.1 Clostridia bacterium | reverse complement strand
TACCAGGCCGCCCTCGGATGTGGGCTTGATGGTAAGTGTTGCGGTAAGCACAAGAGTGTTGTAATTCTCGCCTGTGATGGTAACGGTTACGATGTATGTGCCTGCGTAGGTCTTGCCGTTGTTCTCATAGGTCACGGTTACTCCCTCGGGAAGAGTTCCAGATATCTCAAGATAATGCTTCTCACCGTTATAATTAAATTCCTTGTCTGGGAGAGTGATTCCTTCGACATTAGGTGTGTTGATATCAGCCGTGGTAAGTGGGAGAGTAGCGGTAAGGGTAAGGGTGTTGTAGTTCGCTCCGCTGAGAACTGCGGTTGCATTGTATACACCAACAGTGGTCGCCTTGTTAGCGCCATACTGTACCTGGACGCCTGTGGGAAGCTCGCCTGTAACGGTGATAGTCTTCTCCGCGCCATCGTATACAAACTCGCCATTCGCGAAGGTAATTCCCGTGATGTCGGCCTTCTTGATTACGATGTTAGCCTGAAGAACAAGCTCGTTATATCCCTCTCCTGTAAGTGTCGCAACAACAGGGTAGGTTCCTGCATCGGTTGCATTTCCTGTAACCTTGTAGTCTACGCTAACGCCCTCGGGAAGCGTTCCCTCAACAGCAATGCTCTTTACTGTGCCGTCATAGGTGAACTCGCCGTCTTTAAGTGTAACACCGGTGATATCCTGCTTCGGAGGAGGAGTAGGCTCGGTGATTACAAGGGTTGCGTTAAGGGTAAGAGTATTGTAGTTCGCTCCGCTGATAACGGCGGTAGCGGGGTAGTTGCCAACATTTGTTCCCTTGTTGCCTGTGTAGCTTACTGTAACACCCTCGGGCAGTGTGCCGACGATCTCAATTGTCTTTTCGTTTCCGTCATACTCATAGGTCGCGCCGGTAAATGTGATGTCGGTAATGTCAGCCTTCTTGATCTCAAGGGTTGCGGTAAGGGTAAGGGGATTGTAGTTTGCGCCGGTAAGTGTTGCCTTTGCGGTATATACATCCGCGTTTGTTCCTGTGTTGCCCTCATAGCTTACGGTAACGCCCTCGGGAAGTGTGCCGGTGATTTCAACCTTCTTCTCGGTGCCGTCGTAGGTAAAGCTTGCGCCCTCGAAGCTAACGCCGGTGATGTCCGCCTTGGTGATTTCAAGAACCGCATTAAGCTCAAGCTTCTCATAGTTTGCGCCGGTTACGGTAGCCTTTGCAATGTATGTACCCGCGTCGGTTGCCACATTGTTCTCATAAGCAACGGTAACGCCCTCGGGAAGAGTTCCTGCAATCTCAATCTTCTTCTCGGTGCCGTCATAGACAACGGTTGCGCCTTCAAAGGTTATTCCCTCGATCTTGGCGGGATCGATCTTAAGTGTAGTGTTCAGAACCTTGGTGTTGTAATACTCGCCGCTCAGGGTCGCCTTGGCGCTGTATGTGCCTGCGTTTGTGCCCGTGTTGCTCTCATAGCTTACTGTAACACCCTCGGGGAGCGTGCCGGTAATCTCTACCTTCTTTTCGGTGCCATCGTAGGTGTAGGTTCCGCCTGCGAAGGTAATACCCTCGATGTTGCCGAGCTGAATAGTCAGCTTCGCGTTAAGGGTAAGTGTCTTGTAGCCCTCGCCCGTGAGGGTTGCGGTTGCATTGTACACTCCGGGGATTGTTCCCTTATTCTTGGTGTAGCTTACTGTAACGCCCTCGGGGAGCGTTCCTGTAACGGCAATAGCCTTCTCGGTGCCATCGTAAGCAACCTCGAGGTCCTTGAATTCAACGCCTGTGATGTCCTTTTCGGCGGTTTCGCCACCTCCGCAGGAGGAAAGCGCCAGAAGCGCGCCTACAAGAAGCACAAGGCAAAAAATGCTAAGAATACGCTTGAAAATATTCATAACAGATCTCCTTTATAGTTATTCATATTAATCATAGCACATAAAAGTATTTATTTCAAGGGATTTTGTGTTTTTCTGCTTTTTATCCAAAGACTATTATGAAAAATGACTAAAAATTATTATTAATATTTAGACGAATAAATATTGAATAATCCTTGCAATGCGAAATCTTTTATGGTAGAATAAGAGAAAAACCTGTGGAGGAATAATGATAAAACAGAAACTGACACAATTCCGCCTTGATTATTCTGAGTATACCGCTCTTGAATGCGTGGCGCCCTGCTCGATGTATTCGGTGCTTTTGGATCACGGACTTATCAAGGACCCATACTACGGTGATAACGAAAAGGCGCTTCGCGAGCTGTCGAGGGTTGGTTGCGTTTTTTATACCACCTTCTCGGTTGACACCGACACATACTCCCAGTCCAACATACTTCTTCGCTTCCACGGTCTGGATACCCTCTGCCGTATAGTTCTCAACGGCGAGGAGCTTGCCCGCACCGACAATATGCACCGCACATATACCTTTGATGTAAAGGGTAGGGTACATTACGGTGAAAACAGTCTTCGCCTTGAGTTCGATCCTCCTATTCCCGAGATGGAGAAAAGGCAGAAGGAGCATTTTCTCGGTACAGATATGAATTGCTTCAGCGGCGCAGCCCATCTGCGAAAGGCGTTCTTTATGTCCGGCTGGGACTGGGCGCCCACTCTTCCCGATATGGGCATTTTCCGTGACATCGAGCTTATTGCATACAGCCATAAAATTATCGAGGATATCATCGTTCGCCAGATACATAACGACGACGGTACGGTTCGTGTCGACCTCGAGATGACCACTCTTGGCTCTGATACGATGGCGCGCGCAATTGCAACCCTCGTCTCTCCCGGTGGCGAGTCCTACTATTGCGGCCTTATTGGCGGCAAGGGAAGCATCCTGCTCAAGAGCCCCAATCTTTGGTGGCCTAACGGGCTTGGTGTTCAGAATCTCTACCGCCTTTCGGTAAACCTCTACTCGGACAGCGAGCTTGAGGATAGTCGGGAGATGCGTATTGGACTCAGAACAATGACCGTCTCCCGTGATCCGCTTCCCGAGGAGGGAGGCGAGGAGTTTGCCTTCACCGTCAACGGCGTGAAGTTCTTCTCTATGGGAGCTAACTATGTCCCCGAGGACAGCATTCTCTCCAGACTGAACAAGGACAGGACCCGTCGCCTGCTCACCGATTGCAAGAATGCAAACTTCAACTCTTTGCGTGTCTGGGGCGGAGCCTTCTATCCCCCCGACTATTTCTACGATATCTGTGATGAGCTTGGACTTGTTGTATGGCAGGACTTTATGGTTGCCTGCTGCAATGTTTGGATGAAGGAGGACTACAAGGCTAACTTCATTGCCGAGTTCCGCGATAACTTCCGCCGCCTGGCTCACCATCCGTCATTGGGACTTGTCTCCGGTAACAACGAGATGGAGCAGTTCCTTGAGGGAGATGCAAGCTGGGGTACGGAGGAAACAAAGCGAGATTATCTAGAGCTTTACGAAACTCTTCTTCCTCCCCTCGCTGCCGAGATTCTTCCCGACACCTTCTATTGGCCGTCCTCTCCCTCCTCGGGCGGTGGCTTTGATAACCCCAACGGAACCGAGCGCGGCGATAGCCACTATTGGAATGTGTGGCACGGATGCGCGCCCTTCGAGGAATACAGAGAGTTTAAGTTCCGCTATTGCTCGGAATTTGGCTTTGAGTCGCTTCCTTGCGCCAAGACCACTCGATCCTTTGCCTCGGGTGATGACCTGAACCTCTTCTCTCCCGTAATGGAGTCCCACCAGCGCAATCCCGGCGGAAATGAAAAGATGATACGCTATGCGGCAAAGCAGTACAGATACGCTAACGATTTTGACCAGCTTATCTATGCAACCCAGCTTGTTCAGGGCGATGCAATCCGCTATAATGTCGAGCATATGCGCCGTAACAGGGGAGTATGTATGGGCTCTATTTACTGGCAGCTCAACGATTGCTGGCCGGTATCCTCCTGGTCCAGCCTTGACTACTACGGCAGATGGAAGGCGCTCCATTACTATGCAAAGCGCTTCTATGCTCCTGTACTCGTCTCCGCCTGCGATGAGGGTACCCGTGTAACATTTAATGTATCTAACGAGCAAAGAATTGTTTACGAAGGTCGCTTCAGCTATTCGATTTTGGACAACGAAAACCGTTGTGTATTTACCGATAGCTTCGATATCTCTGTTCCCGAAATGTCCTCGCTTAATCTTCCTACCGTAGAGCTTGCCGATAAGGTAAAGGGACACGAGAGAGAGTATTACATTGCCTATTCGGTCGTTGGCAACAACGGCTCCTCCTTTGGAACGGTACTTTTTGTGCCTCCAAAGACCTACTCCTTCAAGAAGCCTACCATTAAAGCTTCTATCGAAGGAAACTTTTGCGATTATACGATCATCCTCGAGTCGGATGTATTTGCTCGCAGTGTAGAGATAGATTTTGAGACCGTTGATGCGGTATTCGAGGATAACTACTTCGATATTACATCAAGCAGCCCCTACCGCATTCACTTCACCACTCGCGAGGTTACTACCCCCGAGACACTACGCCGTGAGCTCAGAATAAAGACCGTGTATGATATCGGCCGTTGACAGTTGATTAATGCTTTATTAAAAATAAATTTATAGAAAGGACAGTTCAAAATGAAAAAGTTTTGGGAAGACTTCAAGAAGTTTATCTCTCGCGGAAATGTAATTGATATGGCTGTCGGTGTTGCTGTTGCATCCGCCTTCACCGCTATCGTTACTGCCTTCACCAAGGGCTTCGTTTCTCCCCTCATCGCGGTTATCACCGGTGGCTTCTCGCTCTCCGACCTCAAGTATGTATACCGCGAAGCGGTTCTCGATCCCGAGACCGGAGCAGTTACCTCTCCCGAGGTAGCATTCCTTTGGGGCGAATTCGTGCAGAAAATAGTCGATTTCCTCATTATAGCCCTTGTGCTATTCACTGTTATGAGAATCGCATCTGCTATCAGCGCCCATTCCGCAAAGATAAGAGACGCCCTCAACGCCAAGAAGCTTGAGGAAGAGGCAGCAGCCGCCGCAGAAGCCGAAGCGCAGGCAAAGGCCGAGGCTGAGGCTCAGGCACAGGCAGAGGCCGAGGCAAAGGCAAAGGCAGAGGCCGAGGCACAGGCGGTAGTCGAAGCAGAGAAGGCTCGTCTTGAAAGACAGGAGCAGCTCCTCACCGAGATCCGCGACCTCCTTCGCAGCAAGTAAAAGCTGCTCCCGCAAAGGGAAACAAAACTAGCAAAAACAAAAACGAGAGAACCTTGCCCGACAGGACCGGTTCTCTCGTTTTCTTCATATAAAAAGCATAACTAATTTATAAGATGCTCCTCCTTGAGCGAAGCCAATAACAAATTAGAGCCGGAAATAATGCCCTCTACAAACTCGCGGAAGAAGGCTGCGCCGTCCTTGTCCGAGTCATCCTTCAGCCACTTGTAAAGAGCTAAAACAAAATAGCTTGCGTATAGCTCGATTGTAAAGAGCGGTATTTCCTCAAAGCCCTCCTTGGAGCGAATCTTTTCGGCAAATGCCGCCTCGCAGGCATCAAGGAAGTATTCAGAGAAGGAGTTTTGTCCATAAACCTGCAGAATTTTCTTGTAAAAATGCTTGTTTTCGTAGAAATAATCGCAAAGCTCGCGCGCTACTCTCCAAATACTTTCAGAATCGCGTGAGTCAATTCTGCTAAAGAACTCATTCTCGAAAATCCAGACAACCAGCTCATACTTATCGTGGAAGTGATAGTAGAAGCTCTTGCGGTTCATATTGCACAGGTCGCATATCTCACCTATACAGATTTTTGAAAAGCTCTTTGTTCTGAGAAGCTTCTTGAGCGCCTCTCCCAGCGCTCTTTTTGTAATGGATGAATCTGCCATTTCTTGCCTCCAAATAATAAAAAACGAAACCTATCCCTCTTGGATAAGTCTCGTCGCAATAGATGATGCCAGTGCCTCGCGCGGGCGAGCCGTGATGTTGACCTTCATCGCACAAATGTGCCGACTACTCCCTTATGTATAAATTATAGCAGAAAATGTGTCAAAAATCAAGATGATTTGCCATATATTGGGACACGAAGGGCTAAATGTCCAAAAATCCAAAAAACCGAGCGAGTTCGCATCGCTGCGTCCTCGCCCGGTGGGGTTAATGAAAGAGGCTATATAGTTCCGCTTATGCTGATTGCCAGAACAGCAGGATTTGTGGTAACAACACCTGACACGGGGTCCCTTTCGTAGGTTGCCCCGGGAAGCGTGATAGCGCCTGCTGTGGTAGCGAATGCGCCGCTTGCCTCATCGTAGGTGTATTCATTCCCCTCGGTCCAGCTCGCTCCGTTTGCAACAACGGTTATGCCATTAAGGGGAGGATTGAACACATCATTCAGGATTACAGCGTCCTCTGCTGTTACGCTTGTAGCGCCGGAATTCTGAATAATCAGGGTATAGGTCACCTCTGCGCCCTCGGTTACAACGGGAGGGCATACAGCCTTAGCTATCGAGAGGTTGACACCGCCCTCTGCGGTAATTGTTGCCTCGTCTGTTGCAGTCTCAGCGCCGACCGTCGCGGTAACCGTATTGGTTATCACAGCGCCCTCGCCAAGCTGCGCCTGAGCTGTAACGGTTGTTTGGTATATGACGGTAAGCGTTCCGTCGACAGGGATATCGGGAGCCTGGATTACCAGGTCCGTGCCCGCGGTAATCTGCGGAGCTGCCACCGCTACGCCATTGATATACGCCATTATCGAGCCATCTACATAGCTCAGGGGAGTGTAGCTCGTGTCTCCAACCCGGTAACTACCAAGGTTGTCGGTGAGGCTCACACCCGAAAGTGCGTTCCCGCCTGTATTCGTTACCGTAAGCATATATGCCACCGTATCCCCCTGCGAGTAGCTGTTAGCGAGCGCGGTCTTTTCCACACTCAGCCTACCGAGAAGCTCGCCCTCGGTAATGTTGGAATTAGTTATCTGTCCGTTGAAGGACAGTGAAGCCTGATTAAAAAAGCTTGCCATTTTGTCCGTCCTTTTTGTTTTCCTTGGAGTGCGCTCCATTTTCATTATATGCAGCCCCTCCCATCGCGCTACAAGCAACAGAGGGCTATCCCAAGCGCGGCTGCGCCAAGGATAGCCCTGAATTTATATTCGCCTTGCCTCCGAGCAGGTGAAGTAGATGATCTGTCTCTCCTTCGCCAGGCTCTTAAGCAGCGCCTTGCCCCTTTCCAGCCTCTCATCATCAAAGGCAACAAAGGGATCGTCAAGAATCAGGAAGGGACGCTCCTCCGGATACATCGCGTCGGTCAATGCCATCTGCATAGCCAGCGTGTACAAATCCCTTGTTCCACGGCTGTAGCTTTCCTCGCTTCTTCCTGCACCCCTCTCGTTGACCGTCAGGGTAAAGCTGTTTGATACCGAGAAGTCTCCCCTCGAGTCGCTTATCGCATCCTCATAGTACAGGAATCTCTCGCGTGTCTTCCCAAGATACTTTGCCGTCATTCTGTCTCTTGCTTCGGTTAAAAGCTCCATTGTCCTTTTTATAAGCAGGAGATTGCGCTCATATTTTGCCTTCTTTTCGGTGAGAGCGCGGTGTCTTTGCTCCAGCTCATCATAAACAGAAATATTCCGGCACACCTCGTCATATTCGCGTCTCTTAACGGCAATCTCTGCCTCGATTGCGCGAAGTCCGCCTTCACACTCTCTGATTTTTGCCAGCGTGTCACCCTCGTCGGCAGAGGGGGTTGTCTCGCCGCTGATTCCATATTGCAGCCTGTATTCCTCGCACTCCTTTTCAAGCCTCTCAACCGTCATCGACAGGAAGGTGAATTGCTCCACCATTGTACGGAGCTTAAGGAAGGGGTCTCCCTCGGTAATGCCATACCGTGCGACGAAATCGCGCGCCCTATCCATAAGAGTCTCGGCTCTTTTCAGCTTTTCCTCCCTGGTTTCTTCTCCCTCCATAGCCGTGCTGAGGGCGTAGAATTTTGCATATTCCGAGCTAAGCCATCTCACATAGTCGACAAGCGCGGCGCTCTCGGGTGGCGTGAAGCGACCGAGGAAATCTCCGAGAAGCGCGCTCTGCTCCTCGATCCTTTTATCAAGCAGGGTAAGCCTTTCGTTCCTTCGCTTATCTATTTCCCGATATTCCTCAAGGTCCTTCAGCTTCCCCTCGAGCAGCTCTGCAAGATCGCCCTCGCACCGCACACCGAGAGATGCGAGAAACGCTATCACACGGTCCCGTCTTTTTCTCTCGGAGGAGGCGTTGACCGATGTGCCAAGCACCACCAGCGCAATACCTGTACCCACAAAGACGTACATAACCGGATTAACAAGTATTCCTGTAACAACACCGATAATGGCGACAAGTACGCCAAAAATCATGGGTAAAAGCCCAGGGCCTACCCTCCGCCTTTTAGTGAGCTGCAGGTGTTCCTTTATCTCCTCCTCGGTTGGCAGCTTGGCAGGGAATAGCTCTGCCATTCTCCTTGACTCCGAGTCTCTGTTTTCTCTTATTTCCTCCGCTGCGCCTCTGTCGGAATCAAGCTCTCTTGCTCCTTTTTCCACATTCGCAAGCTCCTCAAAGCTTGTCCCGGGAGCAAAAAGACGGGACAGCCTCAGGTAGTCATCACCGCCGCCCGAATGCTCAACCTCGCTCCTCAGGCGTCTGCCCTCGGACCAGCTCTCGCGCATATTCTCTATTTCGTCGACAGTAGGGATCGTCTCGCCAAACGCCTCCCTTTTGCTGTTCAACAGCCGTCTTTCTCCCTCGAGATTTTCCAGCCTCTCGCGGTAAATCCTTTCGTGTGCTGCCCGTTCCTTCTCTCTGCCAATTTCGCCGAGCCTTTCCTCCAGCAAAAGCCTCGCCTGTCTTCTGCTCTCTCTTTGAGCCTCCAGCCCTGCAAGCTCACCCTCAAGCAGCCTCACTCGCTCTTTCTCTCGCTCTATATCGTCAAGAGCGGCTCTGATACCGCTGATAGTGGCGGCAAGCTCAGCAATCTCGCCGCTTCCGCCCCTCTTCTGGTAGAATTTGCGCCCTTCATCAAGCCTCTTTATCGCTCCGTCGTAGTCACCGAAATCACCGTCGCTTCCAACCGCATCGGACAGTCTGGAGGCAACGCTGGGATTGTGTCTGACCTGGTGTGAAGCGCCCTCGCCCAGGAACACCGTCCTTACAAAGCCCTCCTCGTCGATTCCAAGAATTTCCTCACCAATATTCGCGCCATACCTATCCGAGACCTGTCCGCTAACGGTGTCCCTGAGAGTGAATATATCCTCGCTTGCCTTAGCGCCAAACAGCCTCTCGATTGTGTACTGCTTGTCTGCAAGCTCAATAGTCAGCGAGCCGCCAAAGCCACCGCCTGACCAGGGGAAATACTTTTTTCTCGGGTTTTCGTCGAGGTTCTGCTTCCTTGTATCCCCGATTCCGTACAGCATAGCGCGGATAAAGGCTGCGAGCGTGGTCTTTCCGCTACCGTTGTCCGAGACGAAGCAGCTAAGCCCGGCGGAGAAATCATATTCAACCTCATGCAACACGCCAAAGCCTTGAATATAGCATCTTACAAGTCTCATTTGTCTACCTCCTCAAGTCTTAGCGGCTCACCCATAAGGGCGGCAATTCCCAGCGTGGCAACGAAGGCCCGATCCTCGTCTGACAGCCCCTCCGCCTCGCTGACAAGACGAATAAATTCTCCCCTTAGGGACTTGTCCAGCTTGTAGCTTTCAGGTAATATCCTGATATTTGTCCTGTCCTTTATTTCAAAATGATAGTATTTATCCTTGAAGGGGGAATAGATTGCATCCGTGTCCACCATCGATTCAAGCTCCAGCGCTCCAACAAGCTCCACCCTTACCAGGTCCTTGGCAGGGATGCCCGAAAGGGCGGCTCTGATCCTATCCTCTATTTCAATATTTCGGAGCGAGCCGCCGATGTCTACCTCTATTCGGTGAAGAGTCCTCTCGGCAAAGGGGACAAAGCGGTGGGTTATATGCTCCCCGTCGGTGTCAATAAGCACAAAGCCCTTTTCGCCCTCCTCGTCGAAGCCGCGCCCCTCGGGGGAGCCGGGATACACCGCGTGGCAACAGTCACCCAGGTCATAAACTCTGTATGAGTGATAATGCCCAAGCGCCAGGTAATCAATTCCGCGGCCCATAGCCTCCTTGAGTCCAACGGCATCTCTGCCGCTTTTGTCGGTTGGCTCGCCGTGAAGTATAACGATATTCTTTTTCTCTCTGTCTATCGCAAGGCTGTCAAGCATACCCT
>JAFTRB010000163.1 GCA_017462445.1 Clostridia bacterium | reverse complement strand
TGTACCGCATAAAACAGAAAAAGGGCAAAAGAAAAGAGAGAGCCGAAACTTCTCTCAATTCTCTTGCCCTTCGCAATGCTCGTACCTTTAAGTTATTGTCCTTAAGGGTACGATGCATTGGCCGTGTCTTTTCTATCTCTGCAATAGATGGTAGTACCAATCAGTTCTTTTATACTCGAATCTTCTTGATCTCCTCTGCGTAATACTGCACCAGTTCAAACTTGGTGCCGGGCATCAACCGATGGTCGGGGCAGGGGAGGAATCCACCCAGCGCTACTAACTCGCGGATGCGCTTCAGTTCCTCATCTACAGCGGCTTTGTCCTTGCGCAGAACGGTCTTGTCCATACCTCCTACGCCCCGCATTTCTCGACCAAACTTGCCTCGTGCGGGAGCAAACTGGTCCCCCCATGTGCCCACCTCGATGGGGAACATAGTGTTCACACCGTTCCCGAACCACACCGGTAGCATTTTGTCGGTGACGCCATCGCAATCCAGGGAAATGATGTCGATGCCGTATTTCCGGCACAGGTCGTTGCGCTTTTTGTAGTGCTTGGCGCACAACGACTCAAACACATCGGGGGAGAGCAACGGGCCGTTTTTGAAGCAAATATCCTCCCAGTAGTGGGCAAAATCAAATTTGGCTCCTGTTTCCAGAATCGCCTCGGCACAGCGATACTGCATATCCGCATAGGTGTCCACGATGTCAGCGAAAAGCTCCTCGTCCTCGTCATAGATGAGATAGCTCATTCCCGCAACGGTGCATATGTCGCGGATCTCGCCAAGCACGCTTCCAAGATGGAGGCCGATGGGTATTTCCTTATCACGGGTTTCGTTGAAGCTTCCAAAGAATTCCGTGTTGACTCGCTCGGGGAAGAACTGAATTTTAGGCTTGAAAAGCTCCTCAAAGGCTTCCCTGTCCTTCAGAAGATAGTCGTCCTCGGAGGGAATGGAGACGATGCCGGGCTTTATTCTTTCAATAACTCCGTTCCAGGTCAAAACGCGCTGAGAGCCATCGGGGAGTGTTTCCAAAACTCTTTTCTCAAATTTTGGACAGAGGTGGCTCTGTGGGCGAACAACGGTATACCAGTTGCAGTCCCAGCCTATGATTTTGTCAAGCTCGCGCTGTCCCGGCGAGCCATCTGCCCTTGCCGACTGTGCCAGCTCACGCGAGATGTGTCCCTGGTCTGCCCACTCGTCGAGAAGCTCCTCCCAGTAGCCGAAATGCACCGCGGGGAGGCGGTCTATATCACGGTAATGTAAAATGCGCATACAGCGCTCTCTCGTGGTCATTTTTGCGCCGTCCCTTTCCTTACGCTTCCTTGCAAAGGGCAACTGCGGCATCTGCCGCGCTTGCCGCATCGGCGGTGTAGCAGTCTGCGCCGATCTCCCTGCAGTACGCATCGTTTACGGGAGCGCCGCCAATCATGATCTTAACCTTGTCGCGAATGCCGGCAGCCTCAGCAGCCTTTACTACATCAGCCATAACCGACATGGTGGTGGTGAGAAGAGCGGAGCAGCAGATGACCTGACAGCCCTCGTTTTTAACAGCGTCAATAAAGGCCTCGGGCGCAACATCTGTGCCTAGGTCCACGACCTCAAGGCCCTTGCCCTCCATCATCATCTTGACCAGGTTCTTGCCGATATCGTGCAGGTCGCCCTGTACCGTACCGATGCAGACCTTGCCGCTTGCCTGAACGCCGTTTGCCGCGAGATGGGGCTTGAGTATCTGCATACCCATATTCATAGCCCTTGCGGCTACGAGAACCTCGGGAACATACACCTCGTTGTTCTTGAATTTCTCGCCGATAACACTCATTCCGTGAAGAAGTCCCTCGTTAAGGATCTTCTCGGGGCTGGCGCCCTCATCGATAGCCGCCTGGACCATCTCCTTGACGATTTTGGACTTACCTCTTTGGAGGTTTTCAGAAATTTCGCTTAAGATAACCATAAGTTTTTCCTCGCTTTTTTTATTATTATTTTTTGTTAATTCGTTATTTCTTTTTGACGCGCGCCTGTATTCGCTTGGCGTCATACCAAAGTGGTTATAGAAGTTCTTGTAGAAGGACGGAATATCGCGAAGCCCCGATGCGGGAACTATTTCCTCTACGGTAAGCTCGCTCTGACTTAACAGCCTTGCCGCATTCTCCATTCTTGCAGCCCTCAGGTAGTCGGCGAACTGCCCTCCGGTCAGTCTCTGGAATATCCGTGAAAGCCTCGCCTTACTGATTCCGAGAGAGTCTGCCACCGTACCCAGGGTGACGCTCGGGGAGGTTGCGCTCCGCTTTACCAGCTCTGTCGCGGCAAGCACCAGGCTCCACTCCTTGGGAGAGCTTGCCGAGCTTGTTTTGATGGAGCTGTCTATATATCTTTCAATATTGATCAAAAGGAGGGCAAGGTTGCTCTCTACCGCGTCACACCAGGACTTCTTCCTCTCATCTATCTCGCGGGAGATCTCGTCAAAGAGAGATATTACCGTCGCGGTCATAGCCTTGTTAAGGACCGCATAGGCGCTGACCGCCCCGTCCTTGAATATGCCGTAGCAGTGGCTCAGGTTATCCGCTCCTCCGCCCGACTGTGACTCGTCAACGAAAAAGCGGAGACGGCGAAGCTGAAGCAGGTCCCCTTCGTTTTCAAGCAGATAGCTGTGAGGGGTGTTTGCCTGAGTTATGAATATGTCTCCTGCCCGACAGGGAATTGGTTGATCCAGAACGAGGTGTATGCCCGCGCCTCGAGTTACCAGGGCTATTTCGACGGTATCGTATGCGCGCAGCTCTCGCCAGGCGTCCGCGCCGCTGTAAACCCTTTCGGGCGTGAGGATATCGTGGGAGATGTTTATTTTACCTTGCTCAGCCATCAGCGGCGACCTCTCTTTCTTCTGAACTTATAAATATATGACGGCGAGCCTTGACAGAAAATCAGCGCCTAGGGCGGTTGAAAGCAACCGCAACTCGCAGTCTGTCTTTATTATAACTGCTTTTTATTCGCTTGTAAATATGGTATTATCTCTTTTTTCATATGAAGTGAAACAAAACCATAGAAAAACGGCGTTTTTTGGCTTGATTTATGCCCTGTCGGGACATATACAATAGAATTACGAAAAATCGCTGTACATCGGAGGGCGAAAAAAAGAGCAGACATACAAGCCCTTCGTCCTGCGTGTTTGCTCTCTTCGGTTATTATAAAATGTATCAGCCCTGCTAGCCCTCGGCGCTAGCCAAGCCCCGTCTTATCTCCGTCCTCTCGCCGCTTATCGGGCTTGTGAAGGAGCAGCTCAGCGACCTGAGAGGATATATATCCGCTTCTCTGACCGTGAGATCGGCATTGATGCCCGCGAAGTAGCGAAGCAATATCATACACGGGCCTCCGCTCCAGGCGTGGTTTTTCGTGCCAAGGTGGAAGAAATCCTCCCAGAGGGTGGAGTTTTCATTTTTGATAAGAGGCTGATATCTTGCCATCATTCGGGCAAAGGCATCGCCCTTGTAGCCCATCTCGCACAGCGCCATTAAAACATAATTCTCCATATATGTGGTGCTGTTAAAGACCGACATCAAAAGGTATCTGACACGGGGGTATTTATCTTCGGAGCAGAGGCCTGATAGCACCGCCATAGCATTAGCCCTGTCATCAACGACTTCTCCGCTTGCAAAGTAGCCTTCGTTCCTTTCTCCTCGCCAATATCTTTTGTCAAAGCATCTCTCGATTGCCTCCATCCTCTCCCGAATAAAGGCATCGTGGCGGCTCTCGCCCAGCTTCTCTGCCATGGTCCTCGCAAAGCGGAGGGCAGAGTAATACCAGCAAATATTGAGAATTTCCTTGTCGCAGTTGAAGAGGTGGTCATACCACTCCCAGTTGCCCGCCCTGGGCAGGACCACGCCCTCTCCGTCTGTCTGCCACAGCTTAAGGTAGCTTATGGCAGGCTCGAAGGCGAGCCTCAGAATATCCCTGTCTCCCGTTGCCTTGTAGTAGGTAGAGATCATACCAAGCTCGCTTATGGCGTTCAGGCTCTGGGAGGGCAGCTCGGAGGAATTGTCCCCGGGAACATTGCCCATAAGGATATCTCCGCGGCGCAGGCGGATGAAGTCAAGAATAGCCTTTCTCAAAAGCAAAAGACCGTTTTTGTCAAGCAGATATACGATCTGGGGCGCCTGTACCGACACATCGCCAATCCACTGTCCGCGCTCTCTGTCGGGGCAATCCATATAGTTCTCTCGCATACAGACCTTAAGCGTGCGCACGCACTTGGCAAAGAGCCTGTTGACCTCCTCGTCGTCGGTGGAGAAGGAGGTCGTTACCGCGCTGTCATAGCCGCTTTCGCGGTAGCCAAGCTCGATAATCTCAACCCCCTCGGGGATAATGAATTCGATCCTCTCGCCGAAAAGCCAGTCGAGAAGCTCGTACTCCTGCTCACCCTCGCAGGTAGTGTATTCGGCGCGGTGTCCGAAGTAGGAATTGAAGTCGCCCGGGCCGCCGTTCACGCGGTATCTGTCCGAGTGTACGGTGATTTTTACCCCCTCGGGCGCGCATATCCTGAAATAGGGAGAAAAATGCATAGCATGGGGCAGAGTGACCGAATAGCCGTAATCGGTCCTTTCCCATTCGCAGGGTATTCTATCGGTGAAGAACAGTAGGGGAACAGGCCTCTCTTCAAGGCAGCCCCAGGGGGCATCTCCGTATTCTCCGAGGACAACTGCGCCGTGGCATTCGGTAAGCTTCGGAGAGAGCGTGAAGGGGCGCGCCGTGGCGTTATAGGCGGTGTGGTTGCCTCCGTAGAGGAAGGTGGGCTCGGTGGGGGAGGGCTGCTCATAGGCGGTATCAATCCAAGAGAGGGTATCCTTGCCCGAGCTGATGCCCAGCTCCTCGCAAAGGAGGATAAGCCCGGGCTTTGCGCAGAAGCTGTTATTCCTTCCGCCGTTGCCGTAGTACCAGACGCGGATCTTTATCTCGTTTTTGCCCGGGCGAAGATGCTCGGCAATATCAATTTTATCGTAGTAGCCGCAGCCCCTTGCGCTCTCGCGGAACAGTCCGCCGTCGAACACCGTGAGCCTGTCATTTACGAAGAGCCAATATTTTGTTTCACAGCCTATGTAGAGAATTGCCTCCTTGGGGCGCTCCTTGCATTCGGGGGTAAAGAGGAAGCTCGCCCTTTGGTTTTTCTCAAATTTGTCGGTTGGCCAAATCCATTTTGCATTTTTTAGCATAACATTCTCCTTGGCTTGCGATAGCCCGATTTGGTGACGGCGGAATTGTCCTGCGTCGGGGGAGGTTGCGCTCCGCTTTACCAGCTCTGTCGCGGCAAGCACCGGGCTCCACTCCTTGGGAGAGCTTGCCGAGCTTGTTTTGATGGAGCTGTCTATATATCTTTCAATATTGATTCAAGGTTGCTTTCTACTGCATCGTACCAGGACTTCCTTCTCTCATCTATCTCACGCTCGATTTCGTCAAAGAGCGAGACCACGGTTGAGATCATAGCCTTGTTCAGAACGGCACAGGCGCTAATTGCTCCATCCTCGAAGATGCTGTAGCAGTGCCGAAGGTTTTCAAGCCCCTGCGCCATTGCCACCCCGTCGTCAAGATAGAAGCGCAATCGGCGCAGTTTGTCTTTATTATAACTGCTTTTTATTCGCTTGTAAATATGGTATTATCTCCTTTTTTAAAAATAATGAAACAAAACCGTAGAAAAATAGCAAAAAAATCGGTTGGTTCGTGGTTTTGAGCGACAAAATGAAATAAAAAAGCTGCTCAGACGCATATTTGATTTCGCATCCAAGCAGCCTTTATATTAGTAGTAGAACGGGTTAATAATTAACCTCTACTGTCACGCCCTTCGGCGCTGTGATAATAGGCTTCTCGCCCTTCTTCATCTTCAGGGTGACTATTCCCTTCGGGGTGGGAATTTCCACCTCTGCCCATTCAATGCCGAGAAGGCGGGGGGTGATGGAGATTTTTGTCATACCCGGCTCGAGAATATTCAGCGAGGTGAGTGCCATAGGCAGGGAATAAAGGGGTGTGCCACCCCAGGCGTGGCTGTGGTCAAAGGAGTAGGTTGGCTCGGGAGGGATAAAGCCCTCGGCAAGCCCCTTGTCGCATTCGGCTATCGGCGCAAGCCATTTATCGAGGATGGGGAAAAGAAGCTCCTCATCAAGTCCCGCTCTATGCACGGCAGAGAGGACAAAGTGGGCAAAATAGGGCTGATAATCCGAAAATTCCTCTTTACCTAAGACATATCGCATAATGCGCCTTGCCTCCTCGCCCTCAATAATGCCGGTGGCGACGGCGAGGGCATTGGCGTTTATCCTGTAGTAGCGCTTCTTTACATTGGTCGGCATATAGTGGGCTATAAGCCTCTCGGGCGTTTCTGTATTCTCACCCTCAAAGAACAGGCCTCTTTCCTTGTCATATAGACGCTCTATGATCGCTTCCTTTAGCGTCTCGGCATCCCTGTGAGTGCTTTCGGCGAGGGTAGCTTCACCTAAAAATGAGTAAATCTCGGCGGCAGAATTTAGCGCATCGAAATAAAACATATTCATAACACTCTGTCCCAGCGCCTTCGGTGGATGGTGAAGCGAGATACCGTCGAGGTAAATCCAATCTACAAACATATAATTGGGGGGCGTGTCAATTATTCCACCCTCACCGATGTATTTTTTGAAGGTGTTAAGGAGCAGGTCAAGTCCGAGGCGACACTCCTGCAAAAGCCCGAGCCTGCCACATCTTTTGTAAACCTCTATTAACATTCTTACCCATATAAGGCTGTAGGTGGGGTGGAACATCTCGCCCTCTTGACGCTTAAGCGTCTCAGCAGTGCGTACAAGGTCAAAATCGGCAAGCGCCATATCTCCAAAGGAGAAGGAGGTCATCATAGCCTCGATATAGTAGTCGCCTGTGCAGGCTGACGGCTCACAGTGCTTGGGACTGTCTAAATGGATATATTGACGGCAGTATTTAAGCGTGTGGCGGCAGACCTCAAGGATTTTGTTCAGCCCCTCATCACTCGTTCTTGTCAGGCATTCCCGGGAGTAGGGAAGATAAGCTTCATTTATGCCAATTTCAATCTCGGCAGTAGAGCTGCCCCTGTTTTCTATTATCGCATCTATAATTCCAAAGGAGTACATCCTTGCGCCTATATACTCGCAGTCCTCGGTGAAGATAATATGCTCCTCTTTTTTTGAGCTGTCCTTGTCTGTTTCCCGGATCGCAAGCCTTATATCCACCTCGCCCTTAGCTCTGCCTCTTGCCACGGTGTAGCCTGCGTAGATTTTGTCATATTCAAGCCTTACGCATCTTTTTTCTCCGGGAGAGAGGGCTATCACCCCTCCGTTTTTTGGTGGGAGGTATCGCTCCACCCTGTGTGGAAGCGGCGAGACCCTTGCGCGCCAAATATCCTCTATGGATTTTGGCCTTGTCGGTGCGTGACTCCTTAGCCTTCCGTCAAATTCACCGGGAGTTGCATAGGCGGGGCATACCCGAGCCACCCAATCCTCATCACTCTTTAATTCGAATATTTCTCCATCCGAAAGGTGTATATCTGCCTTGAGCATAAAGCCACCTTTTCCCATGGAAAATTCGTTTATCTGTACCGGGCAAAGGCGTACCCGTGCGAGGATTTTCAGCCTTCCGTCCTCGCCCTTTGGTATTGTCAGGATACGGTCAAGATGGTTATCCTCACCCTGATAGGAGAGGAATAGCTCGCTTGCATAACGGTTATTTCGTGGCGTATCGTTAGCGAGAAAATCACCACCTACAGATACCGGACCTGTGCCTAGAAATCTGCCGTTAACATATAGCTGTATCAGTGCATCGGCGCTGTAAATGAGATGTATATAGTCTATTTCCTTTTCGAGCATCAGGCTTTTTGAGAACTCTACAACAGTGTCATTTTCTGCGCTTGCTCCCCAGTTGCCCGTGTAGGGGCTTTTTTGGCTCTCGGGGTATATTTCTTCGTCAAGCCAGATCCAGTTATCCTTTGTCATTCTTCAATACTCCAAAGCGTAATATAGACTTAAAAATGTGCGAGATCTCCTTAAAGGTGCGAACTCTTTCCTCGTTAACCGTTAGATCCGGGCGATAGGTGGGGCAGATCCAGGCTCCCTCCTCAAACTCGTTCCAGGCAAAGGCTAGGATATGCCCGATAAGGCTGTTTTTTGCCTCGCTTCTTATCCAATCGGCAAGTCGCTCTGCGCCTATAATGTCGGCATAATATGGGGTGTACTCTCTGTATTTTTTCGGGCTTAGGGTTCGTGTCTGGTAATAGCCAAAATAGGTTTCTGCGGGTAAAGAGGCGTCCCAGCTTATCGCTCCAACTCTCATTTTTTCTTTAATTTCTCCTGTATCGTCACTTTTAAGATAAGTATAACACAGGCGCAGATTTTTCGCAAGGGGTATTGACGCTATACGCCATTTTTTCCTTACGCTTTTTCTGCGCCTTTTTGCTATGCTTTTATATTGTCTTACTCGCCGAAGCCCTCGAGGCCCCGGTCGGGAAGCGGTTTAGCCCTCGCCGAAGCCCTCGAAGCCCCGGTCGGGAAGCGGTTTAGCCTTCGCCGAAGCCCTCAAAGCCCCGGTCGAGGCCTGCCTTCTTCATACAATCATAGTATTTCTTAAAGCTCCAGCCCTCGCCGATATTGCAGACAAAGTGGTTTCTGCCCTCGGTCTTGTCGGTCCTCCACTAGATAAGATAGAAGCCGCAGTATAGCTCGGGCAGGGTGGCGATTATCTCCTTGCCATCGGGCTCAACGCTGAAGCTCCCTTCAGAGAGAAGGGTATTGTCGGCGAGGTTTGTGACGGTGAAGGAGCCGCGCTCCGCTATCCGCGAGTCGTTTGTCGCGATAAGCTCGATCTTGCCGTCCGTGGGCTCGCGGCAGATAAGGCAGAGGGGCGCTTGCGATGCCTTGATATAGCTGTATGCCAGCTTTTTTGTGCCGTACCAATCCACGACCGCGTCGGACACCTGCGGCCAGCCGTCAATGATGTTCCACCAGAGAATGCCAGTCTTGAGCCATTTCTCGGAGCGGAAGTATTCGATAAAGTATTTCTTCGCCTCCGCCTGGGAAATCTGGCTCATTCTTGCAAAATCCTCAAGGCTTCCCTCGGAGGAGCCGAATATGCGCTCGACATGGCTTATCATAAGGGGCAGGCGGTAGGCATAGGGGTTGTTTTCTGTGGTGGGAACCATTCCTGCGGCGTGGATAAGCCAATCGGGATTATGGCAGATCTCCTTGATGCTCTCGCGTGGGAGGCTGCTCTCGGGAATGAATTTTTTGATGGAGTCGGGGGAGGGACAGCCGTGGTAGCCAATCTCGGAGGCGAAGTGGCAGGCAGGGTGGAGATAGAAGTCGCCCTTGAAGAAATCGCGCGGTCCCCAGAGGTGGTCCTCAGCAGGCATTCCTCTTCTTATGACCTCCTCGTCAAGGTAGGGGGAGGAGGGGAGATATGGCCTTGTGGCGTCGTGATTGCGAAGCTCACGGCGGATCGTGTCACGGGTTAGGCGGTTCAGGTTGGGGTTCAGGAAGGCGGGAG
>JAFTRB010000162.1 GCA_017462445.1 Clostridia bacterium | reverse complement strand
TTCCCTGTGATAAGCGCGGACTCAATTACGACAAGTACTTCAACACGGGTGACACCGAGCGTAACCCTTTGACCGAATTCAATTCCAACAACACGCAGCTGTTGACCGTGGAGGAAACGAAGGCAAAGATCGCCTCTCTTGCTTACATCCAAGATGAGCTTGCAAAGATGGAGAAGGCATAATGAATATTCTCATCACCGGAGCCAACGGCTTTGTGGGCAAGAATCTCACCGCCGCGCTCCAAAGCATTCGTGACGGGAAGGACAAGACCCATCCCGCCATTACGGTAGAAGAAATCTACTGCTATGATATCGATTCGACACCCGAGGAGCTGGACAGATACTGCGAAACGGCAGATTTTGTGTTCAACCTTGCAGGTGTCAACCGTCCACAAAATCCCGAAGAATTTATGCAAGGCAACTTTGGCTTTGCTTCGAAGCTGCTCGACACACTGAAAAAGCATAATAACAAATGCCCTGTTATGATATCATCCTCTATTCAGGCAACCTGTATCGGACGTTATGACAGCGATTACGGACGAAGCAAAAAAGCGGGTGAGGACTTGATCTTTGCATACGGAGAAAATACAGGAGCGAAGGTGCTGGTGTACCGCTTCCCCAATTTATTTGGAAAATGGTGCCGCCCGAATTACAACTCGGCTGTGGCGACATTCTGCAACAATATTGCGAACGATTTACCTATTGTGGTAAATGATCCTGCGGTTGAGCTCGAGCTCCTCTATATTGACGATCTCGTTGACGAGATGCTTCTAGCTCTCTCGGGCAAGGAGCATAGATGCGAATTTGACGGAATCAATACTGTTCTATGTGATGATGGCAGATATTGTGCCGCACCCATAACACACAAGGTAACTCTTGGAGAAATCGTTTCTCTGCTTAATAGCTTCAGCAGTCAGCCTAAAACGCTGGTTATGCCGCAAATAGCAGAGGGTAGTTTCGCAAAGAAGCTATACAGCACATATCTTTCTTATTTGCCAAAGGAAAAGGTGTCCTTCCCTCTCGATATGAAATGTGATGCCCGCGGCTCGTTTACCGAGCTTTTGAAGACCGAGAATTGCGGTCAATTCAGCGTAAATATTTCTCTGCCCGGCATTACAAAGGGACAGCATTGGCACAACACAAAGTGGGAATTCTTCATTGTTGTTTCAGGCCACGGACTCATACAAATGCGAAAGATTGGCTCTGATGAGGTGCTTAATTTCGAGGTTTCGGGTGACAAGATAGAGGCTGTTCATATGCTACCCGGGTACACTCACAATATTATAAATCTATCGCCTGACGAGAACCTCGTCACGCTTATGTGGGCAAATGAACGGTTTGACCCCGCAAAACCCGATACTTTCTTTGAGGTGGTGTAACTATGGATATCAGACTCGACTATTCTGATGTAAAATTTAAAAATGATGGTAGACTTAAGCTTCTTATTATTGTTGGAACGCGTCCTGAAATAATAAGACTTGCTGCGGTAATCAATAAGTGTCGTAAATACTTTGACTGTATTCTCGCTCACACCGGACAGAATTATGATTATAATCTCAACGGTGTATTCTTCCACGATCTTAAGCTCGACAATCCCGAGGTTTATATGGACGCTGTGGGTGATGACCTTGGTGCAACGGTTGGTAATATTATCAACTGCTCGTATAAGCTTATGGCTGCCTGTAAGCCCGATGCACTGCTTATACTCGGAGACACCAACTCCTGTCTTTCCGCGATTCCCGCCAAGCGGTTGCATATTCCCATCTTCCATATGGAAGCCGGTAACCGTTGCAAAGATGAGTGCCTACCCGAGGAAACCAATCGCCGGATCGTTGACATCATTTCCGATGTAAACCTGGCATATTCC
>JAFTRB010000161.1 GCA_017462445.1 Clostridia bacterium | reverse complement strand
TCTCCTCCATCTTTACGATGTACTCCATGATCTGCTCCATGATGTCATCGCCGATCTTCTTGCCATCGTCATAGTAACGGGTGCAAGCCTCGGTAGTGATAGTGAAGCCCTGGGGAACGGGGAGACCGATGTGTGTCATCTCTGCGAGGTTAGCGCCCTTACCGCCAAGCAGGTTACGCATGTCCTTGTTACCTTCAGAGAAGAGATACACGTACTTTGTACTCATTTTGTTTTCCTCCATAAAAAATATTTTTAATAAACCATTTAATAAGCTATGACAGCTTGTCCAAAATCAAGAAGTGTGTTTATATTTTAACAGACAAACCACACAGCACCAACTATTATATCATATCTCTTTACAAATTTCCATAGTTTTAATCAAAAAAAATATTTTTATTTATATTTTACAAAAAATAATTATATGCACGCATTCGATAGGGAATACTGTATAAGTTATACAATAAAACAAAGATAATTAAGGCTTTTTTCTTTTTTTATATGTTGAAAATGTACATAAGCGCACAAAAAAAGAGACAGCTGTGACAGCTGTCTCCTAAACCAAATTACTTATTAAGGAACCAAAGGAATATGTATCCCAGGATAAGGAAGGGGGAAGCCATAAGGAAAATAAGAATACCGGTAGTAACCTTGTCCCAGAATGCGCGCCACTTCTTGTTTTTTGCATCGAGAGTTTCGTATTTAGCCGCAAGCGACTCGCCATCCTCCATTACGGGAGGCGCAAGCTCCTCGGTCTCGGCAGTTGTCTCTGCGGTTTCCTCGGTCACAGCAGTCTCAACCTCGTCATTTTCAACAACCTCGGTTACTTCCTCGGTCATAACTTCGTTATTATTCTCGCTCATATCAAGCCTCCGTAAGGATTTCTATAATTTTACAACATCATTTTAGCACAAGAGAATGCCCAAGTCAAGTGATTTATTGATTTTCCTCGATAATTAATATATATCTTGACATTTTTGTTGGTGTGATGGTAAAATAAAATGGTATATTTACCAAACGGAGAGCAAAAAATGAGCGAAAAAGAGAGCCCTTTGGCAACCGACAATATTGAAATCGAAAGAAAATTTATAATTGAGC
The DNA here is from genome assembly GCA_017462445.1 of Clostridia bacterium. The sequence continues at coordinate 1,790 of JAFTRB010000161.1, read as the reverse complement.
GTCCCGAGGAGGAGCTTCTTCGGGAATACAAATTCAGCGAAATAATTCAAACCTATCTTCTGTCCGGTCCGACAGTAACTCACCGCGTCAGGCAGCGCACCGTCGATGGCGTAAATACCTACACCGAAACAAAAAAGCTTCGCATTGACAGAATGTCTGCGATAGAGGACGAGAGGGAGATAACGCGCTGTGAATATGAGGAGCTTTTGAGACTGGCAGACCCCGGGGCAACCCCGATTTGCAAGCGAAGATATCTTATCCCAATGGGCGAGCTTGTGCTGGAGCTTGATATTTATCCCCGGTGGAAGAGGACCTGCGTGATGGAGATCGAGCTGCCAAGCCGTGAGGTGGAGGTAACATTTCCTTCCTTTATCCATATCGTAAAGGAGGTCACGGGCGACAAGCGCTATTCCAATGCCACAATGTCCCGTAATTTTCCCGAGGAATTGTCAACTTAATATATAAGATACGAAAAGGGCAGGCAACCTGTGTGCATTCCCAAGGCTACTTAAGCCTTCGGGCACAATTAGAGCCTGTCCTTTTTCAGTAAAAAAGCGCACATTTGTGATATCTTTTGCCGTGGATTATAGTAAACGAGCGATAAAGCGCCTCCATCAGCACAACTCTCATAAGCTGATGTGGGAAGGTCAGTCTGGAGAAGGAGAGCCTCTCGTCACAGGCGCGCTTAACCCTGTCCGCAAGTCCGTGAGAAGAGCCGATTACAAGCGTGATCCTGCCCGAGCTGTCAATTGCGGAGCTGATTAATGCGGCAAGCTCCTCCGAGCTTTTTTCCTTTCCCTCAACGCAGAGGGCTATGCTAACCGAGCCGCGAGGAATTGCCGACAGAATTTTCTCGCCCTCTCTGTCAAGCGCGCGGAGAATTTCCGAGGGATCGTCCTCGTTTGCGATTCGCTCCTCCTTCAGCTCTATCTCCTCGACCTTCGCATATTGATTAAGCCGCTTTTTATATTCAGCGACCGCCTCGCGCAGATACCCCTCCTTCAGCGTGCCAACCGTAATAATTGTTACATTAGCCATCACTTAACCCTCGCAAGCCTAGAAAGCCCCTCTGCAAGAGCCTCGCAAAGCGCATCTATATCCGCCGGTGTATTGCTTGGGCAGAAAGAGATTCGTATCGAATGGTCCGCCTCGGTCTGAGTGTGTCCGTAGGCTATGAGTGCGGGGGAGGAGTGAGATGAATTCGATGAGCAGGCAGAGCCGCTGGAAACATAGATGCCCCGGGAGGACAGGAAGTGGAGCATGGTTTCACTTTTGATATTCGGCAGGGTGATGTTCAGAATATGCGGGGCGTGAAGAACGGGGAGGGCAGGGCGGATTTCCTTCAATCTCTCGTCGCAGGACAGCCTGTCCAAAAGATAACTGCGGAGCTGCTCCATAGCCTTAATGTCATTCGCGAGCGTCTCTCCCGCAAGCCTTGCCGCAACGCCAAAAGCGGCTATTCCCGGCACATTCTCCGTGCCCGAGCGAAGACCGTCCTCCTGTCCGCCGCCAAGGATAAGAGCGGAGATGCCACGCGCCTTAAGCACGGATTTGTTAACGCAGAGCGCGCCAACCCCCTTCGGGCCACCGATTTTATGAGATGATAGCGTAATCATATCCGCCATAAGCACCTGTGTGCGGAAGGGAATCTTCATATATCCCTGGGTTGCGTCCACATGGAGCATGGAATCGGGACATCTGGATTTCATCATTTTCGCAACACGGGGTATGGGGTAGACCGCTCCGGTTTCATTATTCACCATCATCATTGTCACAAGAATAACATCCGG
>JAFTRB010000160.1 GCA_017462445.1 Clostridia bacterium | reverse complement strand
CGCATACCGTTGCGGCAGGCACTCCGCCCTGATGCTTCTCGCCTCGGCAACCCCCTCGCTTGAGAGCTTCTACAAGGCGAAGAACGGTACATACAGGCTGGTTCCCTTAAGAGAAAGATACGGCGGAGCTAAGCTGCCCACCGCAGTGATAGTCGATATGCGCGAGGAATATAGACACGGCAATCTCACGCCAATCAGCCAGCGCCTTTTGTCCTCGCTCGAGGCGGTAAAGGAGAGGGAGGAGCAGGCAATACTCTTCCTTAACAGGCGTGGCTACTCCAGCCAGGTAAGCTGCAAGGAATGCGGAGATGTACTCACCTGTCAGCGATGCTCTGTATCCTTGACCTACCACGCAAACAGAGATGGCGGCAAGCTGCTTTGCCATCTTTGCGGCTACTCGATTCCCACGCCCAAGCGCTGCCCCTCATGTGGTGGAGATAAGCTCTCTTTCCTTGGCTATGGCACGCAAAAGCTCGAAACAGAGCTTGAAAAATATCTCCCCGATATGCCGGTGATGCGAATGGATGCCGATACAACAACGGGCAAGCTTGCCTATGACAGGATGCTGGAGGACTTCCGCCTCGGGAACGCGGATATTCTCCTCGGCACTCAGATGGTGGCGAAGGGGCACGATTTTCCCAGGGTTACTTTAGTTGGCGTAGCCCTCGCCGATACATCTCTCTATGTAAGCGACTTCCGGGCCGCCGAGCGTACCTTCTCGCTGCTCACCCAGGTGATTGGCAGAGCGGGCAGAGCCAGCGACAACGGAGTTGCGGTCATCCAGACCTTTGTTCCCGGCAACGAAACGATACTCCTGGCCTGCAAGCAGGATTATGACGCCTTCTATGAGGGCGAGATCGCCCTGCGCCGCGAGCTGGTGTACCCACCCTTCTGCGATATGGTTCAATTGACCGTCACCGCCGATAACGAGCAGGCTCTCTTCGCAGGCTCACGGAAGCTTAACGAAAGCCTTATTTCGCGGCTTGGTGGCGCATACAGCGGCATTCCTGCCACCGTATTCGGGCCATTCGAGGCGCAGGTCTACAAGCTAAATGAAAAATACAGGATGAGAATGGTTATCAAGTGCAAGCTTAACAAGGACTCGCGCAGGCTCTTCTCCGAGCTTCTGTGCGAATTCTCCACCGACAGAAGCGTCTCGCTTGCAGTTGACTTAAACCCACTCACCGTCTAGATAGAATTGAAAGGAAACAAGACAATGGCAAAGCTAAAAATAATCAGATTCGGCGATCCTGTCCTTCGCAAGGTTTGCCGCCCCGTTACCGAGATAACCCCCAGAATTTGTACTTTAATTGATGACATGATAGAAACAATGCGCGCAGCGGAGGGCTGTGGTCTCGCCGCCTCCCAGGTCGGCGTTCTTCGCCGCATTGCGGTTATCGAGGTCGAGCCGGGTGAGGTATATGAGCTTATTAACCCCAAGATCATCGCCTTCTCGGGCGAGCAGCAGAAGACCGAGGGCTGTCTTTCCAATCCCGGTCACGCAGGCATCACAAAGCGACCTATGTCTGTCACGGTGCGCGCAATGAACAGGAAGGGCGAGACCTACGATCTGACAGGAACCGAGCTTCTTGCCAGGGCAATCTGCCACGAATGCGACCATCTTGACGGAAGGATTTATACCGATGTACAGATTCGCGAGCTTACCGAAGAGGAGCTTCGCGGAGAATAAGAGGGGAGAGCCTATGAAGATAATGTTTATGGGTACGCCCGAGATATCTGCCACCTGTCTTGCCGCAATTCTTGACTCGGGCATCGGGATATCCGCAGTCGTAACAGGCAAGGATAAGCCGAGGGGCAGAGGTAATGTCCTTACCCCCACTCCCACCAAGGCGCTTGCCGAGGAGCGCGGCATACCCGTTTATACTCCCGACAGCCTGAGAACCGAGGAGTTTTTGCAGACGCTTAAGGAGGTAGATCCCGAGCTTATTGTTGTGGTTGCCTACGGCAAAATTCTGCCTCCCGCCGTCTTGGATTATCCTGAATACGGATGTATAAATGTACATGTCTCCCTCCTTCCCAAGTATCGCGGAGCCGCCCCTATGCAGCGCGCGGTTATGAATGGAGAGAGCGAGACCGGCGTTACAATTATGTATATGGCGGAGGGGCTTGACACAGGCGATATAATCTCCCAGGAGGCATTCCCGATAACCGAGAGCGATGACTTCGAGACCGTTCACGACAGAAGCGCCTCTCTGGGTGGGAGGATGGTTGTTGATGCCATTCGTGCAATAGAGGAGGGGAGAGCTACCCGTACTCCCCAGGACGGTAGCCTTGCCAGCTATGCCGCAAAAATAGAGAAGGAAGATTGTCGCATAGATTTCACCCTCCCTGCTACCCGTCTTTCGGCAATTATCCGCGGCGTTACCCCAATTCCGGGAGCATTTGCCTTTCTCGGTGACAAGATGATAAAGCTCTTTAATGTCAGCGCAACCAAGGGTAGCGGTATTCCCGGTACGGTTATTGCCGCAGATTCCAAGGGCGCAGGCTCATTTACCGTTGCCTGCGGAGAGGGCGCGCTCCTTGTCCGTGGCGTAATCCCACAGGGCAAGGGCAGGATGAATGCGGGAGACTTCCTCCGCGGTCGCAAGCTTGCGGTCGGCGACAGGCTTCTTTGAGCGTTATGAAAATACTTGAGCTTACCCTTTCCCTCCTTGATGGCTTCGAGCTGGAGGGGAAGTATGCAAATCTCGCCCTCTCCTCGCATAGCCTCGACTCGCTGAGGCAGGAGCAGAAGGGCATAGTCACAATGCTGTTTTATACCACCCTTGAGCATAAAATAACCCTTGATTACTACATCTGCTCCTATGCGAAAAGAGGGCTTGACAGCATCGATATCCACACACTGAATATCCTCCGATTAGGTATTACAGAGCTTCTTTATGTTGACTCCATTCCCGACCACGCGGCGGTAAACGAATGCGTCTCGCTTGGTAGGAACAAGGGAGAAAGGGGCTTTATAAACGCCATTCTGCGCAAGGTCAAGGAGGGGAGAGACGGGGGAAGCCTCCCTGCGCCCGAGAGGGAAAAGAGCCCTGTGCGCTATCTCTCTGTCAAATATTCCTTTCCGCAGTGGCTCTGCCGTCACTTCATCGATTATCTTGGCGAAGGCGAGGCGGAGGAGCTTCTTGCCCACTTCAATAAGCAGACTGATACAGATATAACCGTTAATACGGTAAAAATAACGCCCGACGGGCTTGCCGAAAAAATCCGCGAGCAGGGCTACACAGTTAAAAAAAGCAGCTATACACCCATCAGCCTGAGAATATCAGGCTCGGTCGACCCAAGGAGACTCTACGGCTTCGATGAGGGGCTTTTCATCGTTCAGGACGAGTCCTGCGCAATAAGCGCCGCCGTTCTATCTCCCGAGGCAGGGGAGAGGATCGTCGATGTTTGCGCTTGCCCGGGCGGCAAAAGCCTCGCAGCCTCTATTCTCACACAAGACGGGGCGTCGATAACCTCCTTCGACCTGCACGAGAGCAAGCTGTCGCTCATTCGCTCCTCGGCGGACAGGCTCGGCATTCGTGGCATTACCGTTGATTCTCAGGATGCGACCTCACCTCGCAAGGAGCTTTTTGCAAGCTTTGACAGGGTTATTTGCGATGTCCCCTGCTCGGGGCTTGGAGTCCTCGGGAAAAAGGCGGATATGCGCTATAAGGACGAGAGCGGCATTTCTTCTTTGCCGCAGCTTCAATACCAAATCTTGTCCTCCAGCGCCAAATATCTTCGCACGGGTGGCACTCTGGTCTATTCCACCTGTACCTTGAACCGCGAGGAGAACGAGCAGATCGTAGAACGCTTTCTCCTTGAAAACGAGGGCTTTTCTCCTCTCGAGTTCGCTCTTGGTGAGCTTCAAAGCAGTGGCGGAATGCTCACGCTTATGCCGCATCGACACCGTATGGACGGCTTCTTTCTTGCAAAACTTATAAGGGTAAAATAGAATGAATGAAAAAATAGATTTGTATTCGCTCACCGACACCGAGCTTGAGGAGCTTTTCGTCTCGCTTGGCGAGCCAAAGTACAGAGCAAAGCAGATGTTTCCCCGACTTGCCGAGGGTACACCGCTTGTCGAGATGACAAACCTATCCAAAAAGCTTCGTGAAAGACTTGCCGAGATAACCCTCGACACCCTCCCCAGGGTGGTCGAAAAGCTCACCTCAAGGCTGGACGGAACGATAAAATATCTCTTCCGCCTCCACGACGGCGAGTGTATCGAGAGCGTCTTTATGCGATATAAACACGGCAACACCCTCTGCATATCCAGTCAGGTTGGCTGCTATATGGGCTGTAAGTTTTGCGCCTCCACCATCGGTGGCAAGGTCCGTAACCTTCTTCCCTCGGAGATGCTTGGGCAGATTATTGCCGCCCAGAGGGATTCGGGCGAGAGAATATCCAATGTTGTAATGATGGGAATTGGCGAGCCTCTTGATAATTTCGATAATGTAATTAAGTTCCTCCGCCTTGTTAATCTGCCGGGCGGACTTAACATAGGCTACAGGCACATCTCGCTCTCCACCTGTGGAGTTGTACCCGGGATTCTTAAGCTTGCAGAGGTCGAGCTTCCCATAACCCTCTCAATCTCCCTGCACGCATCAAACGATGAAAAGCGCTCACAGATTATGCCCGTCAATAACAAGTGGAATATTGCCGAGCTTCTTGACGCCTGTGTATTCTACTACAAGCATACAGGCAGACGCATTTCCTTCGAGTATACGCTGATCGGAGGTAAGAACGATTCCGAGAGCGACGCTCGCGAGCTTGCCAGGCTTTTAACCACCGCCTTCCGTGGCACAGGCGCGCCTATCCATGTCAACCTGATTCGTGTAAACGAGGTTAAGGAGACAGGCTTCCGCCAGGGCAGCGCCGAGAGCGCAAATCGCTTTGCCGAGCTTCTTGGCTCGCTTGGCTGTGTTGCTACCGTTCGCCGCCGCTTGGGCAGTGATGTAAACGGCGCTTGCGGACAGCTTCGACGCGCCAAGGAGACCACCTAAACTATCGAAAGAGAGATAATTCTTTGATTTACGAAAAGCAAGGAAAAATTATAAAGGGACTCGGTGGGCTCTATGAGGTAAGAGTCATCGAGGAGGGCGAGGTTAAAGTCCTCTCCTGCCGCGCCAAGGGCAATCTTAAGCGCGATGACGAAAAGCTTCTTGTTGGGGACAATGTCACCCTTCTTGTTGATACAGATACCCCCGACTCGCTCGTTATATCTACCATAAAGGAGCGCTCCAACGCCCTCATTCGCCCGCCAAAGGCAAACCTGGATTACCTGTTTATTGTCCTTGCCTCGCGCAAGCCCTCGCCTGTGCTGGAGACGGTGGACAAGCTTATAGCCATTGCCGAGCATAACTGTATCGAGCCCGTAATAGTTATAACCAAGGCGGATCTGTCGAGGAAGGAAGCCGAGGAATACTATAATATATATAATAGGATAGGAATTTCGGCATTTCTCACATCCTCGTCGTCGGGCGAGGGGCTCCCCGAGCTTTCCGCCTTTATTGCCGAGCATCTGAAGGAGGGCAAAACCGCCGCCTTTGCAGGAGCCTCCGGAGTTGGCAAGTCCACCCTTATGAACGCCCTCTTTCCCGGGCTGTCCCTTGCCACCTCGGACATCTCCCGCCGCATCGAGCGAGGAAAGCATACCACGAGGCATGTTGAGCTTTTTGCGCTTGACAGCACCCCCGTCTGTGGCTTCCTTGCCGACACACCCGGCTTTTCGCTTATAGATTTCGAGCGCTTTGACTTCTTCTCGCTGGAGCAGCTGTTGCCCACCTTCCGTGAGTTCTCCTCCTACATAGGCGGTTGTCGCTATGCCGATTGCGCCCATGTCGGAGAGGGCAGTGACGAATGCGCAATAGCCCGCGCCGCCGAGGAGGGCAAAATTCCCGAGAGCCGCCTCTCCTCCTACCGTACCATCTACCGCACCCTTAAGGCAAAGAAGCAGTACGAGTGAGAAAAGAGGAAAGTGTAAAAATGAAAATTGAAAGTGGTCAGTTCCCCCCTAACCCCTAACCACTAACCCCTAGCCACTATACCTTGCGGGATAACCAACACGGACCGTCGAGGACGCCGGTCCCTACAATGGTGGCTTGCTTTTCTTCAGGGCTCCCTCCGGGAGGGAGCTCCCGACAGAGTCGGGTGAGGGAGAATGCGAACAGTTGGGTAATTGCTTAGCAATAGTGAGCGCCTTGAAGCAGGGCATTTTTGTCAT
>JAFTRB010000159.1 GCA_017462445.1 Clostridia bacterium | reverse complement strand
TCATCCTCCTTGAAGCCGCGGGTAGTGACAGCAGCCGTTCCGAGGCGAATTCCACTGGTTACAAAGGGCTTTTGCGTATCATAGGGAATGGCGTTCTTGTTACAGGTGATACCAACCTCGTCAAGAAGATGCTCTGCCTCCTTACCTGTATAAACCTTCATACCTGTGAGGTCAACGAGCATAAGGTGGTTATCGGTGCCACCGCTGACAAGGCGGAAGCCCTCCTTGATAAGCCCCTCTGCCAGGGCTGCGGTGTTTGCTATGATCTGTTTTGCATATTCGGTAAACTCGGGCTTGAGTGCCTCGCCAAAGCATACTGCCTTTGCAGTTATGGTGTGCATAAGAGGTCCGCCCTGAATGCCCGGGAAGATAGCCTTGTTTATTGCCTTTGCGATCTCCTCGTTATTGGTGAGGATAAGTCCGCCGCGAGGACCGCGGAGAGTTTTGTGAGTGGTGGTTGTGGTAACATCCGCATACGGTACAGGCGAGGGGTGAAGCCCTGCCGCACCAAGTCCCGCTATATGAGCCATATCAACAAGAAGATATGCGCCAACCTCCTTGGCAATCTCGCTGAAGCGTTTGAAATCAATTACTCTGGGGTAAGCGGAAGCGCCTGCAAGAATAAGCTTTGGCCTGTGCTTAAGCGCAAGCTCCCTGACCTCATCATAGTCGATAGTTTCGCTCTCTCCCGATACGCCGTAGGGAACGATGTTCCAATACTTGCCCGACATATTAACGGGCGAGCCGTGGGAGAGGTGTCCACCGTGGGCAAGGTTCATAGAAAGAACGGTGTCACCGGGGGTTAAAAGCGCGAAGAATACAGCCATATTTGCCTGTGCGCCCGAGTGGGGCTGGACATTGGCATAGACTGCGCCAAAGAGCTGCTTTGCCCTCTCAATTGCTATATTCTCGACAACATCAACATACTCGCAGCCGCCGTAGTATCTCTTTGAAGGATAACCCTCTGCATACTTGTTGGTGAGGGTGGTGCCGTTTGCCTCCATTACCGTCTCGGAAACGAAGTTCTCGGAGGCTATAAGCTCAATTTTGTTTCTCTGTCTTGCAGTCTCCTGCATAACCGCCTGATAGACCTCGGGATCGTTTGCTCTTAAAAGACTATAATCTCTCATACTTTGCTCCTAAAACTTTTTTCTTTATTTTACCATATTCCCTGCCCCTTGTCAATAATTTCAGACAAGAGTTTATTATAAATACTATTATACCATTTTCATTCATTTATAAGCAAAGCCCATCCCCGAGGGCTCGGGGATGGGACAGCGCGTTTATTCCTTGTTTGCTATTACGGTAAGTGTAAATTGGGTGAAGGGGATATGAATTGCGTTGCGTGCATGCACAGTAATAATGATACTATTCCCGGCAATAGCATTGTTTTCCCTGATGTTTTCATACCTTGTCTCCTTTAATTTATTCTACTCACCATAATGGTCGTATTCAAATATATAACTATTATCATCGCCAACCGATTTAACTGCTCGGATATAAGCAATGCCATAAAACTTATGTTCATTACAGCAAGAAATGCTAATTTCCGCTCCATACAACTTTGAAAGAATTTCATCCATCTGAATACTTATCATGTACTGGTTTCTATGGAATCGACGAGAATAAAAAAGTAGACTTGCTGCTGGCATAAAAGTGTTTTTAAACTCCCGCAAAGACTCTTCTATTATGTCATTACCTTTGCGATTAACATAAAAACGAAAAGATTGACATTCATTTTCGTTAAATTCAGGTACTTTATCTACAAGAACAGAATCGTACCACCAGCCAAAAGAAAAAACAACCTCAATAGCATCCTGCTTATCACAATTTGCAAGCATAGTTAATGGTCTGCAATAACCATACGGTGCTGTACTTACCGGATATGTCCTATACGCCATCTCAACCATTCTCTCTGCTTCCTCGGGTGTTGTATCTGTACCGTTCACCCTTTTTAAGAACCGATGATACGAGCATAAGGTTACTGTATCTCCGTCAACCAAATAAAATATATCCGCAGCATACTTATACACCAGGGAATTATTGTCCAATGCATTCTCGCCCCTTGCCCAAATAGTAAAGCTGCCGTAGCGTTCTCCATTGAAAAACTCAATAGGTATTTCAACATTTTCAGAGTTTTTGTATTCATTAACATAACCGTAATTCTCGCCATCTTCTTGCGAGCCAAAGTCGGAAATGTAATATGTATATTTCTCATCTATCAACTGTTCGTTATGCTCGGCAAGCAGATAGGGCTTAAGCTTACCGTTCTCGGTATAATATGGGTGTAGCAGAACTATCTCAAACCGTGGTATGCTCTGGAACCCGCTATACGCATCAAGCCCCTTATACCAAGGCCCATCTGTATCGGCATTATGAACTGTACCATATGATATTTCAAAGGTCACAAAATCTGTTTCGCCTCTTTCAAACTGTGAAACATCCGAACGGTAAGCCATAATATCCGGAGTTACATCCGCATAAGCAGCCAATTCGTTTATGCCAATTCTTCTATTTTTATTCAAGCAGACAAACTCCATTTTATACCCCTGTTCAAAGCCCTTTTCCACATTTGCCGGAGGATTCTCGGTTGCGGGCGGCTCATTATTCACAGGCTCGTCGCCCTTTGGCGGGTTCTCCGTTACAGGTGGC
>JAFTRB010000158.1 GCA_017462445.1 Clostridia bacterium | reverse complement strand
GAGCAATCATATCTGGGAGCTTGCTCACAAGGATGATTGCCGCAGATTGCTCTTTCGGTGGTTTGTCGCAAGACAAACATAGTGCGTCAGCACCAAGACCTCCCCGAGGGCTTGCACCGATAAAGAGTACCACTGACCACTGAACACTAACCGATATGGCTTTTTACCACTCTGCAATAGGCTTGACGGTGGGAATATTCTTTGGCGCGGTCTCGCCGTCCTCAAGGGGCATAAAGGCAACCGAGATGCATTTTGTCTCGCCACCCAGGTGGAGGGCGAGCTTTCTAACCTTGGAGTTATCATTGGCATCTGCTTGCTTCATCTCGGGGAAGAGAAGCTCGGCGGGCATAATCTCGAACTCACCCTCGGTGAGAAGACCGACCCAGAGGCGTACGCCGTCGATGGTGAGAATGGCGCTCTTTCTGTCGGCGGCAAGCTCGATATCCGCCTTGGTGTGTCCGAACCACCAGACGGTGTCCTCGGGCGCAAGTGACAGGTCATCCTGAACTATCAGGGCGGTTCTGTCCTTTGTCATTCTCATGCCGCGGACTGCGCTCTTGCCGAAATAGGCGGGTGTCATATCGCAGACCGCGATGGCGTCCTCGGTGTCTGTTCCCATACGGAAGCGGTCTATGTAGCACTCGCAGTATCTCTCCTGAATAGGCTCGGGGGAGAGGTTTATGCAGATGGTGTTGTGTCCCTCGGCACGGAAGCGATAGCAGTGAGCGTATTTCTTTACATTATAGTTGTCCTGCCCCAGGTCGCAGAAGAAGCGGCGGTGCTTGTACTCCACGCAGAAGGTTCCCATATCCTCGTGACGGTGGTAGGCATTATTATCGCCAAAGTGAATAGCTCCGTAGAGATCCTGGTCGGTCCAGCCTGAACGGAAGGAGGCGTTTGTTCCGCCGACCGAGCCTGCATCAAGGGGGACAGAATCCATACCCTTTTCCTCGGTGGGACGGTAGTGGAGCATATCCCGAGGGCCGATGTGCTTTTCGTCTTGGCGGAACATCGAAATACGCATATTGGATACAACGGGGTCGTTGAAGTATCTGCCAAGCCACAAATAGACATCAGAGCAGAGAAGAACCTCCTGGGCATCACCAAAGTTAAAGCAATAGAAGTTGTTGGAGCAGAGAGCCTTAACATAGTAGGGTGACTTATGCACGGGCTCGTAGTCCGCAAGGCCAAAGTCGGTGCCGGTGGCGCTTATCAGGCTCATTACATAGAAGCCGAGATAGCTGGTGGCATAGGTCCAGTAGGTAAAGCCCTCCTCATAGCTGCCGTCGGGGTGATACATAATGCGGACAGCCTCGTAGGTATTTATATAGGCGTAATTCAGCGCATCGCGCAGAAGCTCCTGGTCTACATTCGGCTCGTCAAAGATGGCGAGAATACCAACCGTGATACCACCGTTGCAGACAAACTTCCAGTTGTCTCCGGGCATATCCTGATACCAGCGATAGCTGCGCTTTCTCTCGCGGTTGAGGTAGTCATCCATAGCCGCATTCACGCCCTTTTCGATAATAGCCTTGACAACGATCTGCTTTTGCTCCTCGTCCAGGTAGTCATAAAGCCAGTCGAAGGCAATACCCATGGCATTTGTCATCTCGCCAACATCCAGGAAGTGATAGGGGTTCCAGTCCTTGAAGGAGGCAACGTTCTCCATCTCGCGCCACAGCCTATCGGCATAGCGGCGGTCGCCCGTGGTGCGGTAAGCCAGGCCCAGGCGGAAGGTTCTGTCCAGCATTGCGCGGGACACCGAAAGAAGGCGGATCCCGTCGGGAATCTCATATTTAAGAAGCTCCTTTTCAAGTAGCGCGTCGGCATCCTTGACAAATTTCTTCATTGCATAGATGTCGATGGGGTCGGCGCTTGTCGGAATTCTCGCAAAGTCCGCTTCGCTCATCATAATTCTGGGGTGCTGCTTTCCTCCGGAATGGGCAATCGCAGCATCTAAAATCTTTTTTCTCATAGCTCCTCCTCACTGGGCGGTATATTCCCCTCCGGGGTCAATTTGATTATACTACAAGAGAGGGAGGAAAGCAATTGTATATGTTTAATAAAAATGCGTACGCGCGTTTGTGCAGAATGGGGAAGAGGCGGGCGCAGAGCGAGTGAAGTTTTGCCAATTGGCAAAGTGAGTTGTTATAGGAACGCCCCGTCCCGTCATCCTGAGCGAAGTCGAAGGATCTCCTGAAAGGGTGAAGTTTGCTTTGCAAGTGAAGTTTTGCCTCTCGGCAAAGTGAAGTTTCTATCGAAGTGAAGTTTTGCCTTATGGCAAAGTGAGTTGTTATAGGAATGCCCCTGTCCCGTCTTTTCGGGTTGAAGGAACTCTCTTGAAGGCTCCTTCCGGGAGGGAGCTCCCGACGGAGTCGGGTGAGGGAGAGGGCGTGCAGTAGGAGAATTGCTGCGCTTGGTTGTATTAGGTTGGTAGGGCGAATTTTTGGAGAGGTCTTGCTCAGAGGGTACAAGGCTTTTCGCGGGCTCCTTCCACCACTTCGTGGTCCCCCTCCCTCCCGGAGGGAGGCATTGGTATGTCTTGCCTTCGTTGGGGCTAGGGCTTGCTCTGTGGGTTATCCCACACGGACCGTCGGGGACGCCGGTCCCTACAATGGCGGCTTGCCTTTT
>JAFTRB010000157.1 GCA_017462445.1 Clostridia bacterium | reverse complement strand
TTCGACTTGTCGAATTTTTTATCCATTGCGAAAGCAATGGTATATCATCACGCTTTAGCGTGTATCTCATCCGCCTTGCCGAGTATATCTCGTCAAAGCGAGTATATCTCGACAAGGCGAGTATATCATCAGCCGCAGGCTGTATCCTCTTTCGCAATGATGATATACTCGCAAAAAGCGAGATATACTCTCGCTTTTGTGCGGATGATATACGATGCCCTGCATCGATGATATACACGCCTTTCGGCGTGATTTGGGTTCAAATCCATACTGAAAAACGAAAAATATCTTTTTTATCTTCCTTTTACAATAAAAAAATCCAGCCCGTGGGCTGGATTTTTTCTTTATGGGGATAATAATCTACTTAATAACGCCCTTTTTGATAATGGCATTGGCGTAGATCGCCTCCTCACCTGTTGCGATGACCGCATATGCCTGCTTTGCTCTTTCGTAGAAGGCGAAGCGCTCCATATCAGAGAGGCGGAGGTTGTCATCGTGAGAGGTGGCAATTTGCTCATACTCTGCCCAGATTGTAGGGGTTATTTTGCCTTCGTCCTGGGGCGTCAGCCGCATAAGGACAAGGTTATCCTCGGCATATGTGTCGAGGGGTATCACTGTAAGAACCGCATCAAGCATGGCTGTACCGCTTATGCCATCGGCTCTGATTACCCTTTTGCCATAGTTCTCTGACGGGAAGTTGGCATCTGCTATAACGATTTCATCGCCGTGGCCCATCTCACAAAGAATTTTCAAAAGCTCGGGGCTCAGGAGCTTGGGGACATTTTTCAGCATATTTTTTACCTCGCTATATTGATGGCTATATTGTAGCACGAATTTGCAGAATTTGCAAGGGGAAAAGGAAATGTTGTTATCGAAGCCCTGCTTTAATACCGTACACTATTTTCCCCATACATCTTGACATTACTTTATATATAGTATATAATGTAGACGATATGTGTTCACCGGAGGACATTGCGCCGCAGCGCTATTGTCGATAAGGTGTCGAGTGCGCTCGGTTTTTCCCGAGCCTTTTATTTTTCCATAAACATTTAGTATAGATATCCCGGAGAAAATATGAAGATACAATTATCCGACCACTTTACCTTTAAGAAGCTTCTCAGATTTACCCTGCCGAGTATTGCGATGATGATCTTCACATCAATTTACGGCATGGTTGACGGCTTTTTTGTATCAAACTATGTTGGAAAGACACCCTTTGCCGCTGTAAACCTGATATTCCCCTTCCTGATGATTTTAGGCGCATTTGGCGCTATGCTTGGCACAGGCGGAAGCGCCCTGATCGCCAAGACGCTTGGCGAGGGGGACAGAGAGCAAGCAAATCGGCTATTCTCACTGTTTATTTACCTTTCATTTGGCGTGGGCGCTCTTATAGCAGCAGCGGCTTTTATATTTATTCGCCCGATTGCGGCCCTCCTGGGTGCGGAGGGTGAGCTGCTTGAAAACTGCGTTATCTATGGGCGGATCATTCTTGTTGCGCTACCGTCCCTGATGCTTCAATTCGGCTTTCAAAGCTTCTTTGTTACCGCGGAAAAGCCCGGTCTTGGCTTTTTGGTTACTGTACTCGCCGGAGTGACAAACATTGTTTTTGACGCCCTCCTTGTGGCTATTTTCCGGTTTGGAATTGTGGGAGCTGCCATTGCTACCGCAATGAGCCAGGTTGTGGGTGGAATAATTCCTCTGTTCTACTTTTTCTCAAAAAACAAAAGCCTTCTGCGGCTTGGAAAAACGCGCTTTGACGGAAAGGCTTTATTCCGAGCCTGTACAAACGGCTCCTCCGAGTTCCTTACAAACATCTCGATGTCTTTGGTGAGCATGCTATACAATTTTCAGTTAATGCAGTACGCAGGCGAAAACGGTATTGCCGCATACGGCGTTTTAATGTATGTCGGCTTTATCTTCGTGTCGATATTCCTTGGCTACTCTATTGGCACCGCTCCGCTTATCGGCTACAACTTTGGCGCAGGGCGACGGGACGAGCTGCAAAATCTACTGAAAAAAAGTCTTCTGCTTGTTGGAATAACCTCGGTGGCTATGGTTATTGCCTCGCTGGGGCTTGCCTATCCCTTCTCCGCCCTTTATGTTGGCTATGATGCCGTTCTGATGGAGATGACACTCCACGCCTTTTTGATTTACTCCTTCGGCTTCCTGTTCTCGGGGACACCCATTTTCCTATCCTCCTTCTTCACCGCCCTGAATGACGGACCTGTTTCGGCGGCAATTTCCTTT
>JAFTRB010000156.1 GCA_017462445.1 Clostridia bacterium | reverse complement strand
GGTAAAAGGAGCGATAGATCGCTGAAGGCGTAGGCTGCCCTGTCACAGTAGTCGGCATAGCTGATTAAATCATTGCCTATTTTGGTCAGAATCATATCCGCGTGGGAGGAAAGAGGAGAGGGGAGCTTATCGTAGGTCGGGAGAGTGATGACCTCATGACCGTACAGCTGAAGCACTCTTTTTGCATCCTCATTAAGCCCTTCGCCTGCAAGGGCAACACCGTGAAGTCCTTTTCTGTTCTGCATATTGTTACATCTCATTTTTATTAAGTTTGCTTTGGCGGTATATTATTATCTGCAAAGCTCTATGCTGCCGAGCAATAATAACTCGGCCAAGGTAAAATAAAAACTCCACCGTACTACGGTGGAGTTTTTAGCATCATGCGCGCTCAACCTTTCCGGAACGAAGGCAACGAGAGCAAACGCAAACGGTAGTGTGAGTGCCGTTTACAACTGCCTTAACCTTGCGAATGTTAGGCTTCCAGGTTCTGTTGGTCTTGCGGTTAGAGTGAGAAACGTTATGTCCAAAGGTAACGCCCTTGCCGCAGATACTGCACTTAGCCATTTTTACACCTCCCAAAAAATAGCCCGAATGGACTGTTTTTTATATAATTTTTATTATTATCATAAATTGACAAGATGTATTATAACACAAGCAAAACCAAATTGCAAGTGTTTTTTTGATTTTTTTCAAATTTATATCTTTTTCACAACCAATAGATAATAATTAATGATTAACTAGTGTATACTGCTATTTGCCAAGAGCCATCGCTCTTTTATAGGTGGCATTAACCGCGCCCATTACTATGTCGGCAAGTCCCTTGCCGTCAAGCTCTTGAATTCCCTCGATGGTGCTGCCCCCGGGGCTACATACCTCCCTCGCCAGCATCTCGGCGCTCTTGCCTGAGCACAGGAGCATTTCTGCCGCTCCCGTGGCAGTAAGGGCTGCATATCTCAGAGCATCCGAGTAGGGAAGGCCGCAATTCTCGCCACCCCTGGCTAACGCATCAATAAAACGGTAGAAAAAGGCGGGGCCTGAGCCGCCTATTGCGGAGGCGGCATCTATAAGGCTTTCATCTATCAGCTCGCATTCTCCGGTGAATTGTAATAGCTCCGCGACGGCTTCAACCCTTTTATCCGCTACTCCCTTGCCGCCCGAGATAAATACCAGCCCCTTACCGTATTTTACAGAAATGTTTGGCATTATCCGTATCACATCGGTTTTTCCCTTGATAAGCTCTGTCAGCTTTGCTGTGCTTACCCCCGCCAGCATAGATACAAGCGTGGGACGGCTTAGCTCTACCTCCATGCCAATCTCGCCGAGAAGCGCGGTGATGCCTTGGGGCTTGACTGCAAGGAATACATATTCGCATTCGTGACATATTTGTAGGCTATCTGCTAGTCTCGCGCCAAGCCTATCTGCAAGCTCGGATGCGCGTTGATTGTCCCTGTCTGCGAGCATAAGGCTGACTCCGTCGCATTTTCCTACGGCCTCGGCAAGCGCGCCGCCCATATTTCCACAACCGATAAAGCCTACTTTTAGTTTATCCTTCATTTTAATTATTTCCATAACTTCCTTTTATATTTTTTGTTATCTCGTCTGCCCCTCGCCCCCGATAATATACCTGTATGTTGTCAGCTCCTTTATACCCATCGGGCCTCTCGCGTGGAGCTTTCCTGTAGATATTCCCATCTCACAGCCAAAGCCGAATTCGCCTCCGTCGGTAAAGCGAGTGGAAGCATTTACATAAACGCAGGCGCTGTCCACACGGGCTGAAAACTCCTCGCCTGCCGCCCGGTCCTCGGTTATTATTGCCTCGCTATGGTGGGTAGAATGTCTGCTTATATGAGCAATTGCCTCTTCAAGCGAGTCGACAACCCCCAGAGCAAGAACATAGTCAAGAAACTCGGTGTCATAGTCCCCCTCGGTCTGCATTTTTCCGTCAATTATTTCCCTTGCTCTATTGTCCAGGCGAAGCTCCACGGGAACAAGTCCGCGAGCTATTCGCTCATCAACAAGCCTCTCCTTGATTTTGGGAAGCGCAAGATGAGCTACATCTTTGTGTACAAGGCACACCTCCGCCGCGTTGCACACCGAGGGGCGTGAGGTCTTGGCATTGTCAAGTATGTTGATTGCCATGTCAATATCTGCCATTTTGTCTATATAGATGTGGCACACTCCTGTTCCTGTCTCAATGCAGGGTACCGTCGCGTTTTCAACGCAAGAGCGGATAAGGCCTTCGCCACCGCGGGGGATAAGCAGATCAACAAAGCCTCTTCCACGCATAAGCTCATACGCGCTCTCGCGGCTGGTGTCATCGATTAGCTGAATGCAGCATTCATCAAGCCCGACGCCCGAAGCTGCCCTGCTCATTGTATCCACAATGGCTCGGGAGGTGAGATATGCCTCCTTGCCCGAGCGCAATATTACAGCGTTACCGCTCTTTATAGCCAATGCTGCCGCATCCGCAGTAACTCCGGGGCGGCTCTCATAAATAATCGCAATTACTCCGATGGGAACCCGTCTTTTCTCAATCAAAATACCGCTTTTGCCCACCCATAAGTCCTCTTTGCCAAGAGGAGAGGGAAGCGAGGCAATTCTTTCTATTCCTTCGCTTAAGGCGAGTATTCGTTCCTCGTTTAGCATCAGTCGGTCCAGCATTACCTCGCTGACATGTCCTCTCGCGCCTTCCAAATCTCTGCGGTTTGCCGCAAGTATTATTTCCTTGCTTTTCAAAAGCGAGTCAGCCATAGCAAGGAGGGCAGTGTTTACCGTATCCTCGTTGTAAATCATTCGCTCCTTTGCTGCCCTGGCTCTCGCCATAATTTCCTTTGTCGTGCGCATTTTTACCTCCTGTGATAAAATCTTGTGCCGACAGCCTCGCCGTCTGCGATTTTATATAGCAGCTCGGGATCATTTCCATTCGCAATAATCATATCGCAGCCACCCTCGGTGGCAATCTGTGCCGCCAGCAGCTTTGTGCGCATTCCACCCGTACCGAGAGCGGTTCCCGCGCCCTCGCCTAGCGCCATAATATCCTTTGACAGCTCCCATACCTCGCTTATCAGCTTGGCATTCGGGTTTGCTCTCGGATCGGAGTCAAACAGTCCGTCGATGTCCGAGAGCAGTGCCAGTATATCAGCCCCACAGCATACCGCCACCCTTGCCGCCAAGGTGTCATTGTCGCCAAAAACGATCTCATCGGTAGCAACCGTATCGTTTTCATTTATTATCGGTATTACCCCATATTCCAGGAGCCTTGTCACAGTGGCGATAAACTTCTCTCGCCTTGTATCGGAGAAGAGATCGGGAGCGGTCAGGAGTATCTGCGCCACAGTATGACCGTATTCAAGGAACTCACGGTCATATATATACATCAGCTCGCATTGCCCCACGGCGGCGCAGGCCTGCTTCTCTGCAAGCGAGGTGGGGCGAGAGGGTAGCCTCAGCTTTCCAACCCCCATACCGATAGCGCCGCTGGACACCAGAATCGGCATATGTCCCTCGTTTTTTATGTCGCTTATAACGCGGCATAATCGACTTATTCTTTTAAGATTTACCCTTCCACCCTCGTGGGTAAGTGTCGAGGTTCCAAGCTTGATTACGATCCTCACGGCGAACCCTCCTGTTTTTTTCTTTTATTTTATAATATGAGAAGTATAATATCAACCCTTAATGATAAAGTTTTTAAAAAGTACAATTCCTTAAAATGAATATGCTTTTGTTTCCTTAAATTATTAATACTTGACACCGTCACCCCTGATGTGCTACAATACTTCGGATAAATTATTGGAGTGTACTATGGATAACAATAATCAGCAAAGAGAGCATCTCGGCTCTCGCTTAGGCTTTATTCTTCTCAGCGCAGGCTGCGCCATCGGCATAGGAAATGTGTGGAAGTTCCCCTATATGGCGGGGCAACACGGCGGCGGAATGTTTGTGCTTATTTATCTTGTTTTTCTTGCAATAATGGGAATTCCGGTTATGACTATGGAGTTCGCAATGGGCAGAGCCGCGCAAAAAAGCCCTGCAAAGCTCTATCAGGAGCTTGAGCCAAAGGGCTCCAAGTGGCATATCCACGGTGTAGTGGCGTGGATAGGTAACATCATTCTTATGATGTTCTATACCACCGTTGCCGGCTGGCTTTTTAGGTATTTTGTCGATACCGCCACAGGCACTCTCGTTAGTAAAACCGCCGAGGAGGTAAGTGCCGCCTTTGGCAATATGCTATCCGACCCACTGCCCCAGACGCTTTATATGCTCATAGCGGTGGTGATCGGTGTAGTTGTCTGCTCCTTCAGTCTTCAAAAGGGACTTGAAAAGATTACAAAATATATGATGCTTGCAATGCTCTTCATTATGATAGGGCTTGCTGTAAACGGCTTCTTTATGGAGGGGGCAGGCGAGGGGCTTGCCTTCTATCTGCTGCCCTCATGGGATAGGGTAGAGGCTGCGGGAGGCATAGGTCAGGTTGTGGTAGGAGCAATGAACCAGGCCTTCTTCACCCTGAGCTTGGGTATTGGCGCTATGGCAATCTTCGGTAGCTATCTGAAGAAGGAAAGAGCGCTTCTGGGCGAGGCGATAAATGTCGCTGTACTGGACACCTTTGTGGCTATCTGCTCGGGACTTATCATCTTCCCGGCGGTATTCACCTATGGCGCAGACGGCGCCGAGAACGCCTACGGTCCCGGCCTTATCTTCCGGATTTTGCCCAATATCTTTAATTCTATGCCTGCGCCCCTTGGGCAAATTATAGGCTCGCTCTTCTTCCTGTTCCTCTCCTTTGCCGCTCTCTCTACCATCTTTGCGGTTTTCGAGAACATAATAGCCTGCTCTCGCGATCTCTTCGGCTGGTCAAAGCGCAAGGCGTGTATCATTTGCGGCATCGGACTTGCGATCTTATCGCTCCCCTGTGTGCTGGGCTTTAATCTCTTCTCGGGCTTTGCCCCCTTCGGTGATGGCTCGACGATAATGGACCTTGAGGACTTCTTAGTCAGCAATATCCTTCTTCCCCTCGGCTCGGTAGTATTCATCGCCTTCTGCGTCAGCCGCTACGGCTGGGGCTGGGATAGCTTCGTCAGGGAGGCAAACGAGGGCAAGGGACTAAAGATAGCGCGCTGGATGCGCCCCTATATGACCTATGTCCTGCCTGCAATAGTCCTCGTTTTTATGGTCATAGGGCTTGTAACCTTCAACTACGGATAATTCACCCTTTGATATTAGAAGGGGCTGAGTCATTAGGAATTCAGCAAAATCAAGGCGTTCAAGCTTAAAATAGCTGTAAATGCTGAATTCTTAGTGCGAAGCAACTTTTGGGGCTCGCTTGATTTAGAGCAGAAATCGCCGATTGCAACCGACAGGCGT
>JAFTRB010000155.1 GCA_017462445.1 Clostridia bacterium | reverse complement strand
TAGCATCGAGGCGCAAAGCGCCAAAGACTTGCGTAGCAAGGATTTCTGCGCACATTATATCATAAATAAAAATGCTTGCTTGCAAGGGCATTTTTATGCCTTGATTCAAGGAGCGCAGGATGCGGTAGCATCGAGGCGCAAGGCGCCAAAGACTTGCGTAGCAAGGATTTCTGCGCACATTATATCATAAAACCAGCGAATAGTCAATACGGCTACTCGCTGTAAATCAGCCTATTAAATAGTTTTTACCTTCAGGGAGCAATAATTATCATCGATGATTATCTCCTCGCCGCGATAGGAAAGCTTAAAATGCGAAGTCCCCAAGCTCCTTTGCAGGATCAGAGCGGATACCGATAGCATTGGCAGAAGGGGTGGCAGCCTATCGCCGTGGTGAATGCCTCCTGATTTATCCAAGGCGAGCTGATAATCTGATATGCCGCCACAAAGCTTTATTCTCCCGAGCGTTTCTTCACCGAGAGGTGGGAAGCTTTCAAGCAATATAGCATGCCATATCCCATCACAGAGCAAACGAGCAACCCTTAGCTCTATGCCACCGTCAAGGCCAATGCATTCTTCACACAACAGTTTACATTTTGGCAGCTTATGCCTGTATAAGCCATCACCCGTGTTGAATATTTGCAATTCAGTAATCGTTCCGGAATGCTCTATCAAAAGCTCTGTATCCGGGAGCCCACGCAGCCTTGAAAAGAAAAATGACAGGGCGGACAGCCACTCAGCCCGCCCTGAAGCATCCGAATAAATTCCCTCTGTGCGGACAAGAATGTCTGCCTTTTTTGATGGGGAAATATAGAGCGCCCCATCATAGGGGACAGCAAATGGAGCCGATTCACAATCGGTGGGGGAGAATATTGATGCCCTCCTTCCGCCGATAGAAATGTCAAATCTATCTATAACAGTCACCTCCGATGTGGCTGTTATATTATATGCCGAAGCTTGCCTCGCTGCTATCCCTTTTTCTTCTCAAAGTATGACAGAAGGCTCGCCTTTTTATTCTCCGTCTCTCCGTAGATCACACCCAGCAGCATAGCTTCAAGCGCCCGGGAAATTTCGGCTCCGCGAAGCCCCGTAGCTATGAGATCGCCGCCACGAATGTCCAGCTGGCGAAGGCTATAAATGCCCTCTCTTTCGACCGTGTCCAACAATGACAAATCCCCTTCTCCGCCCAGCATTGCGGACAGAGAAAAATGAACCCGAAGCGCATCTGCCCCATAACGGTAGATTGCCTCGGCAATCCTCGGTGCTGTATCGTAAGAAACGCGCGGAACAGAGAGCGCGGCTCTGCCAAGATTGATTGTAGCGCGATCGAGCTTTAACCGCTCTGTTGCCTCGGTAAAAGCATCGACGGGACTGTCACTGCCCAGAGCGAAGAGCGAGAGGAAGCGAACGAGGCCGTCCTCGGTGGCAATAAATCTCTCCCTTGTGGGAAGCGAAATGCTTGTAAGCTCGGGAAGAAGAAACCTGAACACCTCGGCAAACTCGTTAATGATACCGTAAGCGCCCTTCCCTGCCATCAGCTTGCGAAGCTCGGTGGCAATCCTCTCGTTTGCTATATTTTTCAGCAGTGGGTACAGCTCTCTTATGTCGCGGGCAGTATTTTCCTCAATATCAAAGCCCAGGACCGAGGCGAAGCGTAGCGCGCGGATTATTCGGAGCGCATCATCGGTAAAGCGCTCCTTTGGATTACCGACCGCGCGAATAATCCCATTCTTCGCATCTTGGACACCGCCAAACATATCAACCAAGCCACATGTAGGATGATAACACATAGCATTAACCGTGAAATCGCGGCGCGAGAGGTCATCTGCAAGATTGCGCGTAAAGGATACGGTGCTTGGGTGGCGGTTGTCCAGATACTCCCCCTCCACGCGGTAGGTGGTTATCTCATAGCCTACCCCATCATACAGGAGAGTAACAGTTCCGTGCTTAAGACCGGTGGTAATGACACGCATATCCGAGAACAGCTCCATTACCTCCTCGGGTGTAAGGGAGGTAGTTATGTCATAATCGTCTATTTGTCTGCCTACTAAATGATTGCGCACCGCGCCACCGACCACATACGCCTCGGCTTGCACAGAATCAATCCTTGCCAATATATCCTCTACTGCCTTTGGTAACGGCATGAAATGCATAGCAATTCCCTCCCTTCTTTTTATATATTGTAGCATTATAAGCAAAGTTTGTCAAATAATATTGACAATTTCTTCTTATGGTTTTATAATTAAACTGTAACTATGCCCTGTTGGGTAAAAAAATATTCTTTTTTAAGAGGTTTATATGACTAGGCTTGAAGAAATTTTATCGGCGAGAGAATTGCCCGATGTAATGCGTCTGAAAAGTGGCAGAAGAGTTAAAACCGTAGAGGATTTTGAAAAGCATAAGGAAGAAATAAAGATACTTCTGCAGGAATATGAGTACGGATATATTCCTCCAAAGCCCCGCCATATGCGCGTTGAGGAGGTTTCCTGCAGCGAAGAATTCTGCGCCGGAAAGGCTGTGCATAGATTGATGCGAATAGAGCTGGAGTTTGAAGGCGGAAAGAGCTTCTCCTTCCCTCTGCGCTGCATGATTCCACAGGGCAAAACCAATATTCCCGCATTTGTACATATCAGCTTCCGCAACGAGACCGCGCACCACTATCAGCCCACCGAGGAGATCGTTGACCGCGGGTACGCAGTTTTCGCCTTTGACTACAGAGATGTAACAAGCGACGACGGCAACTTCAAAAACGGAATTGCGCCAATGCTTGCCCCCTCGAGAAGAAGGCTTAATGCGCCCGGAAAGATCGCTATGTGGGCCTGGGCGGCAATGAGAGTTATGGACTATGTCTCTACACTCGACTATATTGACAAGAGCAATGTTGCGGTTATCGGTCACTCCCGTCTTGGAAAGACCGCGCTGCTTACCGGCGCATTTGACACAAGGTTCAAATATGTTATCTCCAACAACTCGGGCTGCTCGGGCGCGGCAATAACCCGCGGAAAGATTGGCGAGAAGATGGATGCAATAACCAACGTTTTCCCATACTGGTTCTGTCCGAGATATACCAAGGAGGCAATTGCCGGGCGTATTCCCGAGAAATTTGACCAGCACTCGTTGCTAGCCCTCTCTGTGCCGAGGCATCTCATAGTCGGAAGCGCGGAGGAGGACCTGTGGGCAGACCCCACCAGCGAATATCTTTCGCTTGTAGCTGTTGACGAGGTTTACAGGCTCTATGGCAAAACAGGTCTTATCCACCCCGACGAAATCCCTGCCCCCAAAACCTATCTTGGCGAGGGAGACGCGATGTACCATATCCGTCACGGCAAGCATTACCTCAGCCGCGAGGACTGGAACGCTTATATGGATTATATAGACAAATTTATTAAATAAAGGCAACCGGGGCTGCTTCATTTAGGCATAACCGAAAAAGAGCGAAGATGTCGAAAAACGCGGCATCTTCGCTCAAAATTTTATATTTTTAGTTTTCTTATTATTAGTTTTCTAAGGTTGAAATTCTACGAATTTCTTCTTTTTTATGC
>JAFTRB010000154.1 GCA_017462445.1 Clostridia bacterium | reverse complement strand
TCCAACAGAAAAATCCGCTCCGAGCTGAAGTCCCAGGACAAGCAGGTGAAATATGTTATATTGGTTGCGCAACTAGTCTACATATCAACCGCGCTGAATGACGGAGCTATAACCAGCCTGGAAAAGACCGGGAGCGATGGCACAAAATATAGAGATACGTTAGATAAAAACTATAAAATTACCTATACCGAAAATGGCTCGGATGTCACAAGAACCGTGGAACGTATCCTCGAATACGATGACAGCATCCTCCCATGCGACAGTCCCTTGCCTCTCGAGAACGGCTACCCGGCGGAGGTTGCCGAGCCGACGATCCCGCCCGAGGTGACAAAGCCCGTTTTACCTCAAGCGCCCAAGGTTCCTGCGATGCCCCAGGAGGTTGATGACCCCGGTGAGCCGCCTGCTGTTGTACTTGAGCCGATAAAGCCAACATTGGTCGAGGCGCCCGGCGAGGAGCCGCCTCTCTATATTCCTCCGGCGGAAAAGGCAGCTCTTGTTGAGGCTTATAATAAAGGTATTATAATAAATAGGGAAGAAATTGACACGCCCTATACCTTCACAGCAACGCAAACCGTACAAAAAAGGTTTAAGAATGTAGAGAGTGTTACCGTTTTCTTCTATCCCGATATTGACAAAGCCCCCTATACTGTCCAGGTCGACAAGGGAACGCGCGCCGACTATGAGGGCGAGCTTCCCACAAAGAGCGAGGACGATAGGGCAACCTATTCCTTCTCCCATTGGGTTGACAAGGAGGGCAACCGTGTCGACCTTTCGGCTGTTAACGAGGATGTTGTACTGTATCCGTATTTTGCCGAAACCGTAAAGTGCTACGATATAACCTTCATAGTCGACGGAAACGAGACTGTCATATCCTTGCCCTATGGCGCTTTTCCTGAATATGACGGAACACCCTTCCGGGCCGACGATGAATATTACGAATACACCTTCTCCGGCTGGGATAAGCCGCTTACCGAGGTAACGGGCGATGCAAGCTATTCTGCCTGCTTCGGCAGGGAATATATCCTTGCCTACTCCGGCGGCGGCGCGCATATAACCCTTAGTGATGGCTATTACATAGCCGATTGCGCCTCGTCCATGGCAAAAAGCTTTGATCTCGAGCGGCTTATCAAAAGAGCCACGGCACAAAATGTCAGGGCGGGAATAATCCTGCGCACAAATGCCTGCGAGCTTACAATTTCCTATTCAACACTTCTGCAAATGCAAAATAATCGAGACACCGTAGTCTCTCCCTCCGTTGTGCAAAACGGCATAAAGGGCTATAAATATTCCGTCGCTGTTCTTTCGTCTCTGGGTGAAGAGGGCGGGGAATACAGGATGCAGGCCAAAATGCCTTGTAAGCTTACAGAAGTCAATAAGCTCCGCCTTTATGACGCAGCCGACACAAGCACACACCTGACCTTTACCGCAGAGGATGGCGGGATAGCCTTCTCGCTTCTCAGCGGACGGGCCTATCAGCTCAGCATAGCCTACGATATTAATATTATAGGCTCAAATATGGCTCAGATAAGCGCAGATTGTGAGGTAGCTGCGCCAGGCTCTACAATTTCGGTCAGCATAGATTTACCGAACGGTATAATGCTTGACAGAATATACCTGGTTTATCCCGACGGTGCCGAGCATACCGTGATCGGCGGCAAATTTAAAATGCCCTCCTTTGATGTTTCTCTGGGCGTGGAATGCTCATATATTGAGTATGTAATAAAGTTTACAGACGACACGGGTAGGGTGCTATCTACACAGTATCTTAAATATGGAGATACGGTAGCTCCTCCCTCAGCGCCGGTTAAGGCAAGCGATTCAAAATACAGCTATACCTTCTATGGCTGGTCAAGTCCTATAACAGATGTTGACGGTGATAAGGTATATAAGGCGGTGTTTACCGCTACACGCCTGCCGGAAAAGCCGACCGACACAGGGCTTAAGATCAGCCCCGGCATTCTGAGGCTTTTGATAACCGGGCTGGTAGGCATTTGTATGCTCTTCCTTGTGGTTATTCCTTGGAGCGTTATAACGATCGTTTTTGTCAGCCTGGAAAAGAAACGGCACATCAAGGCTGAAGGACGAAGCAAAGAATAGCTGATATAAAGCATATGAGTAGCCGAAAAATCCACAGCCCGTACCAAAATTAAATGGAACGCCAATGATGAATAATTAAACTCAATCGCCCGACATTTGTCAGGCGATTTTGTTATTTTGTTCATTCTTAAATGTAACACGGGGCAGGGGGTGGGCAAATGCCGATAAGTGGTAAAAAGGACAAACATAATTGACAAATAATCATCTAAAACCGCTGAAAGGTGGGGAGGCGTGCCAATTTATTGTTGTTTTATTGTGCAATTTGTATATTGATTTTGTACAAATCTATGAAAGTTAAAATATTTAGGCAAAATTGTTGACTTTTTTTGCGTCAAATGCTATAATTTTTATGTCTAATAATATAATTATTAAAAAGAAAAATTCTTTTGAAAGGTACGGTAACGAAATGAAAAAGACATGGCGTTCAATACTGACACTTGTGTTGGTTCTTGTTATGCTCTTTGGTGTTGCTGCTCCCACCGTTGCATTTGCTCAGGAAGCGAACGGTATCGAGGCTAACAGCGCAGGCACCGAGACTAACAGCTCCACAGGTGGCACAGAAAACGAGGCTGGTGGAAAACTGGACACCGGCTGGTGCGTGATCGAGTATGACGACAACGAACTTAAGGTAACCCTTTATCCGGATGTTGATTCTCTTCTGGATATGAACAAGGCAAGCCTTAAGGAGATGCTCAACACGCTGGTTGACGCAATCAAGACCATTGTCATTGATGACCTTAAGCAGGATATTGTTGACGGTCAGTACGGTGACGGCGTCGAGGTTGACGGCAGCTTCTCTGTTGACGAAATCTGGAAGGTGGTTATCGATAAGTATATTGCTACTCTCGACCCCGCTATTTCCGAGGCAGAGGATACATATGTCGAGTTCTTCAAGGCTGCAATCGCAGACGATACCATCGTCGATGGCTTCGTTGATTATGCCTGCAAGATTCTCCGCACAGCGGTTAAGACAGGAATGTTCACCGTAGAGGAGCTTGAGAGCTACGGTGCGGATAAGATAGAGGATAAGGTTAATGACCTCTTCAAGGACGAGGTTCAGAAGCGCCTTTCTCAGTATGTTGACGAGTATGTAGGAATATATCTCGAATGGATTCTTTACGATGGTATTCACACCGAGCCCGAGCTTCCCGATTCTATCAAGAAGTTCATTGATGATGAGGTTACTATCTATCTTGAGGAGATCGCCCTTGCGTATATCAATGGCACTCTCGGCTCCTCCTCCATCGAGGCAATTCTTAACGATTACATCAACGGTCAGCTTGATGAGTTCGTGAAGGATGTCCTTGCCGACTATGCAACCTCCAATCCTCATACAAGTGGCCACGCCAAGATCGATACCCTTATCGACAGCAAGATTGACGAGCTTGTAGACGATTGCCTTGCCGGTTACTTCGCATATAGGTTTGATGGCGAGACCGAGGCACCTCGTTTCTTTGATAAGATTGACGCCGAGCTTCGCGAGGTTATCAGGCAGCGCGAGCTTGCGGCAGGCGTTCCCGAGGCAGATGTCGATGCTGCCGTTGCGGTAATCTACAATGATAAGGCTCTTCTTCAGTCTGAGATTGATGATGAGGCAATTGCTGAGATCGTAGATAAGCTTCTCTCCGAGTATGTTGAGGCCGATTACACCGATATCATTACCGAGGTTATCGACCAGATCAAAACCAACCACGAGTTTGATGATACCCTTGAGGATGAGGTTCACGAAATCCTTAACGAGGGCAATGCGGTTTCGGTATTCCACGACATTCTCCTCCACCTCGACGAGACCAATCCCGGCGAGATCGATAAGATTGAGACAGAGCTTAAGGCAGAGGTAGAGAGTCACACAGAGTTTGATGTAACTCTTCCTCCTGTGGACGGCGATTTCCGTGACAGAGTATTCAACGCAATTCTCGGTGTTGGTCACGGCGAGTTCTACAATTTGCTTGCAGATTACACAGACCGCCTTGTTGCCGAGTATCTTGTTACTCTTGATGACCTTAAGGATGTTGATACCTCCATCAGCATCACCGACCTTATTTCCTTCATCACCTCCGTCAAGGTTGATGGCGAGATGGTATACGGTGACTTCGGTGGCGGAAGCGGCGCGGTATTCAACACCCAGGCACTAAAGGATATAATCAAGGATCTTCCTCGCGCAGCTGATATAGCCGAGATGGCAGACGATGAGATGAAGCTCTCCTACTCCTTCGAGGTTTCCACCGAGTTCGGCACCTGTGACTTCGTTCTTACCGGTGTTATCGGCGGCGGTTATGACAAAATCAGGACTCTTGCCCGTCTGGTTGCAGACCATGTTGATGTTTATATCACAAGCGAGGGCGTTTACACCGCAAATGTCAGAGTTCCTGCCAAGTTCTCCGAGCTTGTACTGAGAGCGGCAAAGAGCGGACAGTTCTCCGATGCTCTCAAGCAGAAGATCTTCGCGGCGTTCTCCGCAGATTTGAATGATGCTTATGCTCTTTATAACAGACTTACCTTTGATGACATAATTCAGCTTGTACAGTCCATCAACTTCGAGGGTATTCTTGATAGCGAGTTTATTAAGCAGTACATCGACCTC
>JAFTRB010000153.1 GCA_017462445.1 Clostridia bacterium | reverse complement strand
CTCTTCAAGCATGGTGAAATAATCAGAAAGGTTGACGAGGACAGGCTTGTAGATGCACTTATCGACGAGATAAAGGCAATGACCTAGGACTTATATAGAGGGCTCCCGCGTGGGAGTCCTATCCTTAAAAGAAAGGACAGCAAATGCAGAGCAAGAGCTTTTTAGAGATTTTTACAAGATATACCCCTGATGACGAAAAGCGCAGGTTGCTGGAGAGCGCAACCTCCGCCAGCTTCAGATATCAGAAGGAGCCCTTCCGCGTTGAGGTTGACCTGGACTTTGACAGGCACCACGATGCCGAGCTTATTTATGAAATAGAGGATGAATGCCGTCAGCTTTACAAGGCGGAGTCCTTCAAGCTTTTTCCGCATTTTCCTCCCGAATGCTTCGACATCTCCAATATTGGCGAGATTACCCTTGAGGCGGCGCTGATTGGCGCTATAACCCACGGTTTTTTCGCCGAAGCGATTTATAGCGATGACGGAAGCACCATAACCGTAGATATTCCCTTCTTTGACCGGGGAGTCGCCTTTGTCAAAAGCTCGGATACCGAGCAAATACTATCGAATATTCTTAAATC
The DNA here is from genome assembly GCA_017462445.1 of Clostridia bacterium. Next base: position 4,133 of record JAFTRB010000153.1, on the reverse strand, counting down.
TCGCTATGGAATAGTGAGAAGCTTTGAAATAAAATCCGGTGAACGCGCGTACGAATACAGTCAGCAGCTTCAGGCGCAGAGAGAGCGGGCTCTCATCGAGGCGGAGGAGGCCGGCAGAGAGCAGCAGAGGCGCGCAGCTCTCGAGGCTCGCGAAAGGCGGGAGGCAGAGGCGCGAGCCTCGGATCCACACTATGATTTCGAGAAGAGGGTGGGAATATCCCAGCTTTCCGGAACAAATGAAACGCTTAGCGACACTCGTTACAGGATGGGCGCATCGACCTACGATTTTGCCGAGAGCAGTCTTATCTGGGGCGAGGACTTTGAAATCAGCGAGCCGACCCCACTCTCGGAGGTCAGCAGGGTGCGCGGTGGCGGACTCTTTCTGGGAACAGTATACAGCATAGAGACAAAGGAATCCCGCGGAGGTGATAGGCTCAATCTTACCGTCGGCATATCCGATGGAGCCTGTGGCATCGAGGCGCGTAAAAGCCTGCCCATCGAGGATGGCGGCGAGGGCGGCTGGCTGAAGAAGTTCAAGCCCGGTACTCATGTAGCCATTCTTGGCAGAATAAGACAGGATAAATACGACAACGAAAGCTTCATCGACATTCGCGGTATCAAAAAGATCAAGAAGCTCGAGAAGCTGGACGAGCATCCCGAGAAAAGGGTAGAGCTGCATCTTCATACAAATATGTCCGCGATGGATGCCATCATAACACCGCAGGAGCTTGTCAGCACCGCTATCCGCTGGGGGCATAAGGCTATTGCCGTCACCGATCACGGAAATGTGCAGGCATTCCCCGAGGTTATGCTTGCCCTTGAGGGCGCAAAAAAGGCAGATCCGAATGTCAATCTCAAGATCCTCTACGGTATGGAGGCGTATTTTGTCAACGATACCGCCAGATGTGTATTCGGTCCTGAACGCCCCGAGCTTGATGGCGAGATGGTTGTGTTCGATACCGAAACCACAGGCTTCTCAAATCGCGCCTGCCGTCTTATCGAGATAGGCGCGGTCAGGATTAGAGGTGGCGAGGTGGTCGATTCCTTCGCCAGCTTTATCAACCCCGAGTGCCCAATTCCCGAGTCCAGCACCAAGGTTCACGGCATCGTGGACGATATGGTAAAGGATGCGCCGAAGGAGGGGGAGGTAATCGAGAAATTCCTTGACTTCATCGGTGACTCGGTGCTGATAGCGCACAACGCCTCGTTCGATATGGGCTTCATAAAGGTTGCCGCAGAGCGAATAGGGCGCACAGTTCCCAACACCTACTTAGATACAGTCGGGCTTTCCCGTTATCTCAACACCGACTTAAAAAATCACAAGCTCGACACGATAGCCAAGGCGTATAATCTTGGCGATTTCGAGCATCATAGGGCGGTTGCCGATGCGGAGATGCTGGCTAAAATCGTCTTTGAGATGTTCGAGCGCCTGCGCAGTGAGGGTATTTCTGACTTTGAGGGAATGGTCAGCGCAATGAGCGCAAATGCCGACCCCCTGGTTCTGCCCACACATCATATGATTATCTTCGCTAAAAACAAGGAGGGACTAAAAAATCTTTATAAGCTTATATCCTACTCCTACCTTGACTATTACAAGCGCTTCCCCCGTATACCCAAAACCGTTCTGGAGCAGCATAGAGAGGGGCTTATTATCGGCTCTGCCTGCGAGGCGGGCGAGCTTTACAAGGCGCTTTTGAGTGATAGAAGCGAGGAGGATATAGAGGAGATTGCCTCCTTCTACGATTACCTTGAGATTCAGCCCTTGGGCAACAACCTGTTCCAGGTTTCAAGTGATAAGAGCGAATTCGCCTCGATACAGAGCATCGAGGACCTTAAGGCAATAAACCGACGCATTTATGAGCTTGGCAAAAAGCTTGGCAAGCCTGTTTGCGCAACCTGTGACGCGCACTTCGTAAATCCGGAGGACGAGATCTACCGCCGCATTCTGATGTCGGGAATGAAGTTCCAGGATGCGGACAACCCCTCTACCATCTACCTCCGTAATACCGAGGAGATGCTCCGCGAGTTTGAATACCTCGGTGAGGAAATTGCTCACGAGGTCGTAATAGAAAATCCTAATCTCATTGCCGATATGTGCGAGGAGATTCGCCCGATTCCCAAGGGAAGATATGAGCCTAACATTCCCGGAGCGGCAGAGGATCTGACCGAATCCTGCTGGCGTCGCGCCCACGAATGGTATGGTGATGAATTGCCCGAGATAGTGGAAAAGCGCCTGAACAAGGAGCTTACCTCTATAATTAACAACGGCTTTGCGGTGCTTTATATGATTGCGGTAAAGCTTGTTGCCTACTCGGAGAGCCTCGGCTATCTTGTCGGCTCCCGTGGCTCGGTTGGCTCATCCTTCGTAGCAACGATGTCGGGCATTTCGGAGGTTAACCCCCTTCCTCCTCATTACCGTTGTCTTAAGTGTCGCCACAGCGAGTTTATCACCGATGGCTCGGTTGGCTCGGGCTTCGACCTTGATGACAAGGCTTGTCCCGTGTGCGGCGAGATGATGTATCAGGACGGCCACGATATCCCCTTTGAGACCTTCCTCGGCTTCTTTGGAGATAAGTCGCCGGATATCGACCTTAATTTCTCGGGAGATGTACAGGGCAAGGTTCATAAGTACACCGAGGAGCTGTTCGGCGAGGGGCACGTGTTCCGCGCGGGAACGATAACCGGCCTTGCCGATAAGACCGCCTGGGGTTACATAAATAAATACCTGGAGGAAAGAAAAATCAAAATTCCAAAGGGGCAGATCGGTTATATGGTCACTCGTATAATGGGCATAAAAAAGACCACCGGTCAGCATCCCGGAGGTATTATCGTTATACCTATGGAGTATGACGTATATGATTTCACTCCGGTTCAGCATCCTGCTGATGACCCGAAGGCGGATACCGTAACGACCCACTTCCAGTTCTCCTATCTCCACGATACGATCCTCAAGCTTGACGAGCTTGGACACGATATGCCAACCAAGTACAAAATGCTGGAGAAGTATACCAACACCAGTGTCCTGGATGTAAAGATGAACGATAAGTCGGTATACGAGCTGTTTGCATCAACCGCTCCCCTGGGGATAACTCCCGATGATATCGGCGGCTGTCAGCTTGGCACCTATGGCATTCCCGAGATGGGAACAAAGTTTATTCAACAGGTTCTTCTGGATGCAAAGCCAAAGAACTTTGCCGATCTTCTCCAGATTTCGGGATTAACACACGGCACCGATGTGTGGCTCGGTAATGCCCAGACCCTGATTAAGCAGGGAACCTGTACAATTTCCGAGGTTGTGGGTACAAGAGACGGAATAATGCTATACTTAATTCAACACGGTATGCCTGATGCGCTCTCCTTTGACATAATGGAGGCGGTAAGAAAGGGCAGGGGAGTCAAGCCCGAATGGGAGGAAGCAATGCTCCAGCACGGAGTGCCCGAGTGGTACATCTGGTCCTGTAAAAAGATTAAGTACATGTTCCCAAAGGCTCACGCGGCAGCCTACGATATGTCGGCAATCCGTCTTGGCTGGTATAAGATTTACTACCCAATGGAATTCTATGCCGCCTTCCTGACGGTTGCGCCGGGAGGCTTTGATGGCGAGATCGTTGCCAAGGGCTATAAAGGAGTCAGCGCAAAAATCAAGGAAATCGAGGATAAGGGCAACGAAACCACTGCCAAGGAGAACGAGCAGTTAACAACGCTCTACCTCGTCAGAGAGGCTATGGCGCGCGGAGTTGTCTTTATGAATGTAGACCTTAACAAGTCGGATGCCACAGCCTTCCTTCCCGAGGACGGTAAGATCAGAATGCCCTTCAACTCGTTGCCCGGACTTGGAGATACTGCCGCCGAAAAGATTATCGAGGCAAGAGCCAGCTATGACCTTTATTCGGTAGAGGAACTTCGCCTGCGTACAGGCATATCCAAGTCGGTTATAGAGATATTAAGGCGAAATCATGTTCTTGACGGAATGAATGAGACAAGCCAGTATACACTGTTTTAATTTCACACGGGTAGGGACTATGTTACAAAGAGGAGGAGCAGAAGCAGTATTCCGCATTCCTTATCTCCCTCCCGTGAGAATAGAAGATACAGACCTATTCCAATTATCAAAAGGTCCTCAAATTCAATGG
>JAFTRB010000152.1 GCA_017462445.1 Clostridia bacterium | reverse complement strand
CTCAGGTTCTCCTTTGGCTCGTTGTTTATCCTTCTTGCCTGCCTGTGCTGGGGAATTGAAAACAACTGTACAAGGAGATTGTCAAACAAGGATCCCTTGGAGATCGTTGTGCTTAAGGGTATCTTTTCCGGTCTTGGCTCGACCGTAATCGGGCTTTGTATCGGGGAAAGATTTTCCACTCTTTGGAGCGTGCTTGCGGCGCTTGCCGTAGGATGCGTTGCCTATGGCTTAAGCATTTTCTTCTATGTCTATGCACAAAGGAGACTTGGTGCGGCGAGAACCAGTGCATATTATGCTATCGCGCCCTTCATCGGCACGATTCTTTCGCTTATAATATTCAGACAGATGCCGCCGTACACCTACTTCATTGCCCTTGGCCTTATGCTGGTTGGCGCCTGGCTATGCTCCTCGGATGAGCCTGTTTTTGGACGGCGAAGATTGGAAGAGGGCAAGGATGACGGTGATAAGGAGAAAGAAATAGAATAAAACGGTACACGCCATGCAGGAAAAGCCCGAGCCCTCGGGCTTTTCTCTTTGCCCTTTTGGTGTGAGTTGGTTGACAGAGATAAGTATTTGTGATACAATTGAACAAACGGAGGTGCTTATGAAAATTTCTGTAATTCAGCAGAGCCTTGGAATGGGCTATAACCACAGAAGCGCGATAATGCCCGATCTTGATAGCCTGAGGGCGAAGGCGGAGGCGAGGCTTGCCGAGTGCTTTTCGCTTATTGAGGAAGCAGCCCTAAGTGGCGCCGAGCTTGCGGTCACTATCGAGACGGTGAATGCCTATACCGTTTTGGGGGACACCCGTTATGACTACACCGAGCTGTACGACGGCGTGGAGGGCGAGACTGTCAGGCGCTTCTCCGCTCTTGCGAAAAGGCTTGGTATATTTATTGTTGCAGGACTTCTTCTGACCCTTGAAGGCGAGGCGTACAACTGCGCCGTTCTCTTTGATAGACAAGGCGAGGTCGTCGGCATACATAAGAAGGTGCATCTGCCCGCAGGCGAGGAATTGCATGTAAGGGCGGGAGATAGCTTTGATGTCTTCAAGACCGAGCTTGGCAACATAGGTATGCTTGTGTGCTGGGATATGCAATATCCGGAGGCGGCAAGGGAGCTGGCTCTTGGCGGAGCAGACCTGATTTGCTGTCCAACCCTCGGCTGGGAGAACATTTACGGACTGTCCCGCGCCTATGAAAACAGCGTGACAATAGCCGCCGCGATGTGCGCCTTTTCTTCGGACGGCCCCACCCGTGTAAGCCCCAGCTGCATCGTTGACAATATGGGCAATATAGTTGCGAGCGCCGAGATGGGCAGGGTGTGCCAGGTTACGGCGGAGGTGGATATACTGAAGGAGCCTGTGCCACAGTATGGCTCGACAGACTTCTATCCCTCCCATTCAATGAGGAAAACCAGGTTTAGCCAAAGACGGCCTGACACATATCGCAGGCAGAGCCTCCCAAACAGCGAGCTGGAGCTGTATGAAAGGTATTTTGGCAGGAACAACGAGAAATAATACTAACTATTATTTGCAGACAAGGAGGATAATATGAAGATCCCATATATTGACGGAGAATGGCGCGTGCTTTTTCGCCCTACTAAAAACGGCAAATATGTAAATGACCATACAATTGTAAAAGGCTCCGACGGAAAATGGCATCTTTACGGCATCACAAGCTTCGAGGGGATACCTGCCTATGAGCGATATTTTGTACACGGGGTGGGGGATAGCCTTGACGAGGAGCTTTGTGAGGTAGGTCGCTCGGTGGACAGAGGAACGCTTGCCTGGTCGCCTGCGGTGATAAGGAGAGGGGAGAATTACTATATGTTCTACGGACCTTCGCCCACATCCCTGGCGGTGTCCTTCGATATGTATGAGTGGTATGGCACAAATGTCACGCTTCACAATGAGCCTCTTATGGGGGCGCACAGGGACCATTTTGTGCTGGAGATAGCAGAGGACGAATATCTTATGTATATCGTTGGCGTGCATAATAAGAGAGGAGCTGTGTCCTGCTTCTATTCCCGGGATCTTCTTGAATGGGATTTTGCAGGCTTTGCCCTGACCTCGGGTGAGCGAGCGCCCTTAAGCCCGGGCTGGGGAGCATTTGAGTCTCCCAATGTGATAAAGCGGGATGGGCTGTATTATCTCTTTGTTACCTACACCGATTGCAGAAACGAAAACTACAATGACACGCTTGTATTCGTCTCGGATAACCCTCGCGAGTTTGGCGAGTATAACGGTGGCGAGGGTGGAGCTATGCCGATAGCCAAGCTTGCGGCCCACGCACCGGAGGTAATTGAAGTCGATGGCGAATATTATATTACCACCTGTGGCTGGGTTGGGAAATGTGTTGTCAACGATGGCTGTGTATCCATAGCAAGGCTTGGATGGACCGAAAAAGAGCGATGCGTATAGCGAATTTTGTGACATTCGGAGAGAAAAATGAAAAAAAGAATTCTTTTAGCCCTGGATCTTGAGGGGGTAAACCTTGTTGTAGGCGAGCCATATATGGGGCTTGTCAAGGGCTGCGAGGAATGGGAGAGGGCCAGAGAACAGGCGGTAAAGGAGATAAATGCTGCGGCTCGAGCGCTCTTTTCTATAGGGGCGGAGACCGTTGCCCTTTGGGATAACCACGGTGGCGGACACAATATCGCTCCTGGCCTTCTGGACAGTCGGATAACCCTCCTTGATCCGGATTTGTCTTTGCCAAGAATGTATTTTGCCGGGGATTACGATTGTCTGTGCTTCTTCGGCTATCACGCAATGGAGGGAACGCTTGGCGGTGTTCTCGCCCATACTATGAACAGCAAATGCAATCAATATTACAAGCTTAATGGCAGATATATCGGCGAGATAGATATGGATGCCTATATTGCCTCATCCTTTGGTGTCCCCTCCTGCTTCTTTGCGGGTGGAGATATTGCCTGCCGACAGGCAAGGCGGTCTGTTCCCGGTATTGTGACGGTGGTGACAAAGACCGAGCTTGAAAGAAACAAGGCGATATTCAGGGATAACGACGAGCTATTACAGGAGATAGGCGAGAGAATAGTCGAGGCTGTCAGGATGGAAATTGCTCCTGAAGCTCTCACATTCCCTGCCACTATGGAGAAGTCCTTCAAGAGAACAGAGGATGCGGCAATATATCTTGAGGGGCTTAAGGAGAAGGGGATATCTGCCGAGCATCCCTTTGATGATATCCTCGGCAGAGATGCCCACACGGTGGTATCTGAAATAAACAGCATCGGTGAATTTATTGCGGCTATATAAGCGCTATGTACCCGGAATTCAAAAGAAGTATCTTGTGGCGCAGTGGCAACGGTTGGATACAATTTAGCCGAAGCGAAAATGGGGCTATCCCCGGGGGCGTGTATTAAAAAGCGAGGGCTTTTGCCTTTGGAATTAATAGAATGCTTGGTAGATAAATGGATATTGACCTTGAAAACACGAAAATCTAAAACGATAATTAAAAGCTATGGAGGATAATATGCAAGACGAATATATGCTTAAGGTATGTGAAAACTGCGAAAACAATTATATTGATGGAGATAAATATTGCAGATACTGCGGTTCTCCGCTTGGCAGTCCTAAGTTTATAACCGACAACCTGGCGTGTATATACGGCCCGGGCTGGGAGGAGTCTCTGGAATGTAAGCAGTGTGGCTTCACTTGGAAAAGCTTTTTGATGAGAGCACCGGAGCGTTATTGCCAGAAGTGCGGTTCTTAAGCAATGCTCCGGATGGAGGAATATTATAATAGCACCTCGGCTGTAGACGATACTAAGACGGTGGATGAGGATACTATGACGGTGGATGACGATACTATGACGGTGGATGAGGATACTATGACGGTGGATGAGTTGTTTGACTTCTTTGGAGGATGGTAATTATGGATGATTTTAAGCGCTCACAGCTTGAAGCGCTTGCCGAATAATTGGGCGTGAAGGACTCCGTTGTGTTCGCGG
>JAFTRB010000151.1 GCA_017462445.1 Clostridia bacterium | reverse complement strand
TCCGGCAATTCCCATGACCTCGCCCCTTCTCAATGTCAGGCTTACCCGTCTTGGAATTCCGCTCTCGCCCTCAAGATCATTAACCTCAAGGAGGGGGAGTGTGGGGGGCGTGTTGCGTTTTGGATACCTGTCCTTCATCTCTCGCCCCACCATCAGTTGTATTATTTTGTCAGTGGACAGCTCCTGTGACGGAAGGGTTGCTATATGTCTGCCATCTCTCATTACCGTTACAGTGTCGCAAATTTGTAATATCTCAGCCATCTTGTGCGAGATATAAATTATACCTACTCCATCCGCCTTCAGCCTGTTGATAATTGTAAACAGTAGCTCAATTTCCTTGTCGGTCAACGAGGAGGTCGGCTCGTCAAAGGCGATGACCCTTGCCCCGTAGGAAACAGCCTTTGCTATCTCAACCATTTGTCTTGATGCTACCGAAAGACGGCTCATCTGCTCTTCCGCTCGAATTTTCAGGCCGAGGGATGCGAACAGCTCCTCGGTCATTTCCTTCATTTTCTTGTGGCTGATAAATGGAAGCCAATTTACAATTTTCGGGAATCTCCCAAGCCAAAGGTTATCCATCACCGTCATTGTCAGTGCCTGGTTAAGTTCCTGATGCACCATCGCCACGCCTCGCCCAAGCGCATCCGCGGCGCTCCTGAAGTCCACCGTTTCGCCCTCCAGAAGCACCTCTCCGCTGTCTCTCTGATATACCCCAAAAAGGCATTTCATAAGCGTTGATTTTCCTGCGCCGTTCTCGCCCATCAGGGCATGAACACTCCCCGAGGCAAGCTCAAGATGGGCATTGTCAAGCGCTCTCACTCCGGGGAACGACTTGCAAATCCCCCTCATCTCAAGTAGCATTTTTTCCTCTTACTCCTCACCCGTGTAAAGAGAATAGGGGATATTTACTCTCCAACCGCCGATAATATAGTCCTCCTCAACCGAGACAAATTGTTCATTGCCCGTGGTGTAGTTAACCGCAATTTGGGTTATTACCTCCGCCATTCCCTTAGCGTCCTGCTTTACAGTTCCCGTCATCGCGCCGCTCTTGATTTTATTCTTCGCCGCATCGGTGGCATCTATCCCAAACACAGGGATAGTCCTTCCACCCGATTTGTTGTAGCCTGCCTCCTCAAGAGATGCCAGCGCGCCAAGAGCCATCTCGTCATTGTTGGCAATAACAAGCTCCACCATGTTCCCTCCGGCCTCGCTGTAGCCCGAGAGAATAGTTTTCATATAATTGTTAGCCGCCGCATTAGACCAGGTTCCGTCCTGGTCAACCAGAGATCCGTCTCTGTTTGCCGAGTCATAGAAGGAGAGTGGGGCATATCCCGCCTCGGCGAGAATCTTATTTGCGTCCTCAACCGCATATCTGGTTCTTGCCTCAGCCTCCATGTTGCCCTGTTGCCCCTTGAAGAGAACATAGCTGATTTTTCCATCCTTATTTATATCAGCGCTCGTGAAGTTGGCTTTAAGGTATTCGCCAATCATCTGTCCCTGCATATGACCCGCCATCTCATAATCCGTACCGACAAATACACACTTGTCATAGCTTTTGACAACCTCCTCGCTGACCGAGCGGTTGAAGAAGATAATAGGAATTCCGGCATTCTTTGCCTTACCTATAATTGTTTTTGACGCATCGTCAGAGCCGGTATCCACGATATTCACTATAAGAAGCTTCGAGCCCTTTGTAATTGCGGTGTCAACCTGCTCGGTCTGAGTCGTCTGGTTTCCTGCCGCATCATAGTTGTGATAGGAAATACCGCGCTCCCTGAACAGGCGGTCCATCTCTCCTCGCACCGAGGAAATATAGGCATCACTGTAGGTATAATAGAATACCGAAACCTCTCCGTCCCCACTCATACAGGACGAAAGACATACGGGAACAGCGCATATCAACAGTGCGCAAATCAAAAATGCCACAAGAATTTTTCTCATGATAAAAGCCTCCATCTCGCTTTTTATATCGATATTTTTCTCGCTTTTGCAAATTCTATACACGAAATAGTTTTCCTCTTGCAAAGTTAAGAAAAAAATGCTACAATAGTAATAAGAAAAAGAGGTGTATTATGGTAAAGACAAATATCTGCTTGCCAATTGAATATAATACCGAGATAATCAAGAGGACGGTTGCCGCCCATCTTCCGATAGACAAGGACGAGATCTGCGAGCCTTCAATTCTCCGTCGCCAGCTTATAATTACCGATTCTGTGCCGCCCATCTATCGGGTTACTGTTGCCTTCTCAGCCGATCCCGAGAAGGAGCAGGGACTTTTGAAGATGCGTAAAAAGGTTTCCCCTTATGAGCCGTTTTCTTACACGCCCCCCGCCTTCCGTGGCGATTTTCGCCCGATTGTAGTCGGCAGCGGACCCGCCGGGCTCTTCGCCGCACTCACTCTTGCCGAGGCTGGGGCTATGCCCATTCTCATTGAGCGAGGGCTTCCTGTCGAGGAGCGGGCAGAAAAAATTTCGCTCTTCGAGCGCCTCGGAATTCTTGACGAGGAATGCAATGTGCAGTTTGGCGAGGGGGGAGCAGGCACCTACTCCGACGGGAAGCTGAAGGTCGGGGCTATGGACGGATACAAGGCTAAGGTTATAGATAGCTTTATTGCCTCGGGGGCAACCGAGGATATAGCCTTCTCTACCACCGCTCATCTGGGAACAGACCGTCTGCCAAGCATCATTCGCTCTCTTCGTGAAAGGCTGATTTCTCTTGGGGGCGAGGTGATCTTCTCGGCGAGGCTTACCGGGCTTTCTGTAAATAACGGCTCACTTTCCGCTATCGAATACGAGAAGGACGGAGAGAGTATAACCCTCCCGACGAGGGCTGTTATATTGGCAACAGGGCACAGCGCGCGGGATACCCTTCGTATGCTCTATGGTGTCGGGCTTCCCATCAGGGCAAAGGGCTTTGGCGTTGGAATGCGAATCGAGCATCCGCGCGAGTACATCGACAGAATGATATACGGGAAGGCATACGGCAGCATTCCTTACAGCGCCTCCTATCACCTGGTTACTCATTTGCCAAACGGAAGGAGCGTTTACAGCTTCTGTATGTGTCCCGGCGGAAGTGTGGTTGCCGCAACAAGCAGCATCGGCTCGGTGGTAACAAACGGAATGAGCCCCTTTGCGAGGAATGAGCAGAATTCCAACGCAGCCCTCCTTGTAAGCGTCACTCCGGAGGACTTCGGCTCAGCCCATCCCTTGGCGGGAATTGAATTCCAGGAGAGGATCGAGAGGGCAGCCTTCTCGCTGACAGAGGGCTACAAGGCCCCGGGAATAGGGCTTGCCTCGCTTATGGATAACAGCGCTCCGACTCTCGGCAAAATAAAGCCAAGCTATCCGCGTGGCGTAGAGCCAATTTCTCCCGAAAGGTATATGCCCCAATATATCCCCGATTCGATCCGCGAGGCTATGCGCGAGTTTGACGCCTGGACACCGGGCTTTGCCTATCCGGATGCCACCCTGACAGGCCCCGAGACTCGCACGACATCCCCCGTTCGCATAGAAAGAGGTGACAGCGGCGAGGCGCTCGGTTTTGAGGGAATTTACCCCTGTGGCGAGGGCGCGGGGTATGCAGGCGGAATTATCTCCTCCGCCACCGACGGCATTCGTATAGCCGAAAAGCTTATTCTGAAATATTCATAATGAAAAGGGGCTGAGTCATTAGGAATTCAGCAAAATCAAGGCGTTCAAGCTTAAAATAGCTGTAAATGCTGAATTCTTAGT
>JAFTRB010000150.1 GCA_017462445.1 Clostridia bacterium | reverse complement strand
GAAGCAGCTCCGCAAGGGAAAAGCCTGTGGAAATTGGCGTAAGCTCCAGAGAATCAAGCAGGGGATTGGCTGCGGAGGGTGAAATGAAAGTGCTGTTGAGTCTTTCTATCTCGGCATTTATCTGTTCTTGCTTTTGGCAAAACAGCTTGTACTGTTCCTCGGTGACAAGTCCTGCATCATAGCCCTTTTGTGTGAGTCTTGCATCGGCATTGTCTTGGCGGAGAAGTAAGCGGTATTCGGAGCGTGACGTCATCATTCTGTATGGCTCGTTTGTGCCTTTTGTGACAAGGTCGTCTATAAGTGTTCCGATATAGCTTTCCGAACGGCTGAGTATCAGGGGTTCTTTTTCTCTGAGAGACAGGGAAGCGTTAAGACCCGCAATAAGACCTTGCGCCGCCGCTTCCTCATAGCCTGATGTGCCATTGAATTGTCCTGCGCCATAGAGCCCCTTGATCTCCTTAAATTCGAGAGTGGGGAGCAATTGGGTGGGATCTATGCAATCGTATTCTATGGCGTATGCGTAGCGCATTATCTCGGCATTCTCAAAGCCCTTAAGCGAAGAAAGCATTTCGTGCTGAACATCGAGGGGAAGGGAAGTGGAAAAACCTTGGATGTACATTTCCTCTGTATCCGCTCCAACGGGCTCGATGAACAGCTGGTGTCTTTCCTTGTCGGCAAAGCGTGTCAGCTTATCCTCTATGGACGGGCAATAACGAGGTCCTGTGCCGTGTATTTGTCCTGAATACATTGCAGAACGGTGTATATTTTCTCTGATTATTCGATGTGTCTCCGAATTTGTATATACTACATGACAAGGGAGCTGACGAAGATTGTCGAAAAATTCATCATCAGTAAGAGCAGAGTAGGGAATTATGTTGTCCTCGCCCTCTTGTACCTCAAGATCGGAAAAATCTATCGTGCTTTTCTTGACTCGTGAGGGAGTGCCCGTCTTAAAACGCAGAAGCTTTATGCCGAGCTCGGTAAGGCTTTGAGACAGCCCCTTGGCGGCGAGAAATCCGTCAGGACCGCTTTCATAATTAATGTTACCGACAAATATCCTACTGTCAAGATATGTTCCCGAGCATATGATCGCCGCTTTGCAATGCCATACCTCGCCAAGCTTGGTAGTGACAGAGGTCACTCTGCCATTCTCCACGCCAATGTCGGTGATCTCTGCTTGCACAACTCTGAGGTTTGGGGTGCTCTCTAAAGTTTGCTTCATTATCGCCTGATATTTCTTTCTGTCGGCTTGTATTCTTTTTGAATGTACGGCGGCTCCTTTTCCGAGATTCAGCGTTCTGGATTGCAGAGTGACCTTATCTGCTGCTTTACCCATTTCTCCGCCGAGCGCATCTATTTCATAGACCAGATGCCCCTTTCCCGTGCCGCCTATCGAGGGGTTGCAAGGCATATTTGCAATGGATTCCAGTGACATAGTGAACAGAACGGTGTCAATGCCCGTTCTTGCTGCGGCTAAAGCCGCCTCTATACCTGCGTGTCCCCCACCAATTATGGAAATTTCTGTAAATGTTCTCATTTTGTCCTCTTATAAGGCAATATATAACTTATTGTATCAAAAAACTTATAATTTGTCAAGGGGGGCGAGGGGATGCGAGGGGATGCGATTTGCTACCTTTTTTGAAAAAAAGGTAGCGCCAAAAAACTTCATAAAAAATAGGGGTATGGATGTGTTTTGCTTTGACTGTTGATATGTTCGTACAAGGCTTATATCTATGCGTCATCCTGAGCGAAGAGCGTAAAGCAAAGCAATACGCTCGGAGTCGAACTTTCTGTGAAGGAGCGTCAGCGAGCTGAGCAGAAAGCGACCGAGCTTTAGTGAGGGAGGG
>JAFTRB010000149.1 GCA_017462445.1 Clostridia bacterium | reverse complement strand
TACGATTCTCCCTGCAACCTCTTCGTTGCCGGCTTCATGGGCACTCCTCAGATGAACTTCATTACAGGTAAGCTTCTTATGAAGGGCACCGACCTTGTTGCTATGTTCGGCACTACCGAGATCAAGCTTCCCGCTGACAAGGCAAACAACCCCGACCTCAAGGAGTACATCGGTCAGGAGGTTATCTTCGGCATTCGTCCCGAGGCTATTCACGACGAGCCTATGTACCTCGCTTCTATGTCTGACACCACCATGCAGGTTGACGTTGATGTTACCGAGCTTATGGGCGCCGAGATTTATCTCTACCTCGGATTTGAGGGTATGGAGGACGCTACCAACGGCAAGAACATCATTGCCAGAGTTTCCTCTCGCTCCACCGCTCGCTCCGGCGACAAGATTACCGTTGCTATCGATACCAGCCGTATCCACATCTTCGATAAGGATAACGAGAAGTGCATCTGCCACTAATTCTCGGCTGTTAATTTACAAAATAGGCGCAAGTGCTCACCAATCGGGCGCTTGCGCTCTTTTTTTGCTTTGTTTATCTGTTTTTTGCGTGTATTGCTTGACGAGGGGCGGTCTATTTGCTATAATAATTATGTAATCAGGTAATATTTGGAGGCAATATGGCTACCGTAACACATAAGATGCTTGCAGATGCCAGGAGCGCGGTTAAATCCACCCTTGGCTCATATAAAAAGAATATTGAGGCGGCAATGCCCAAATATAAAAAGGCGTGCGAGAGCCTCGCAGCTAAGATCAGGGATTATAATGCCAGAAAGAAGGACTTTGACAAGAACGATACCGCTAAGAATGGCGAGAGACTAGACGAAGCTATTACCGCAGTTAAGGAGGCATACGCCTCCTATTCGGATATACGCGCCTCGGTCGCCGATATCCACAGCACGGTTCTCGGTGACTTTGCCGAGCTTGTCGCTCTTTCCGAGCAGGTGAGCCTTTCGGAGGGGGATAGGTCCAGGACGGAGAGGGAAAACTATATCAAGTATTATCGTGATCTTCTGTCTAAAAACAGCAAGGCTCTTGATCCGCTGACCGTACCGGATTTCCTTTCCACCCCGGCTGACGGCGATGAGGAAGGCGAGGAGGACGAGAGCGTAGAGGAGCCGGAGGTTGCCTGTGAAAACGAGCCCGCGCCCCGTGTTGCCGCTCCCACCGCAGGCGTCACATCTGTCAATATCGCTCCGATAACCATTGATGTTTCGGGTATTGTCGAGCGCGCTATTTCCGCTACGATAGATAAGCTGAATGCGGGGATGGAGCGCAAAATCTCCGAGTATCTTGCAGGCTTAACTCTCCCTGCGCCACAGGTCAACACACAGCCTACGCAGAAGACTAAAGATGCCTCGGGCGTCATAGATGCCATTGATACCGTCATGGGCTATGAGGAGCAGATCATAGGCAGAATTCGCGGCATATGCGATACCTTATCCTCTATCATAGATGGCCTGGTGGCTCTTACCACCACCGCAGGAGAGCTTAGTGACAAGCAACAGCAGCTTGCCGCGCTTCAGCGGCAGATTAACGAGCTTCAACGCCAGACTGCAAGAGATCAGCAGGGCGTTGTTGTAAACCAGCGCCTTATCAGCGAGGAGCAGAAAGCCGTTAGCGCCGAGACCGCAAGTCAGCTTGACTCTCTCAGGACAACAAAAAAATAACAATAAAAAAACAAGCCCTCGGTGAGGGCTTGTATAGAATTAAATAACAAGAGTGCTATCTCCGCTCTCGTCGATAAGACCGTCTGCTTCGGCTGCCGCATACTGTGCGTGGTAGGCGTCGATAACTACCTCCTCCAGCTTTGAGCGGAACTCGGAGTTGATGGGGTGAACAACATCGCGATATGTGCCGTCGGGGTTCTTCCTGGAGGGCATAACGATAAAGTATTTCTCTCTTGCATAGATAACCTTGATATCGTGTACTGCAAGGCAGTCATCAAAGGTTACAGAGGCGATTGCCTTCATAGGTCCCTCGTCAAAGAACTTTCTCATTTTGATGTTCGTAATTGTCATAATCGTAATCCTTTCCTTGTTTGCCGTGTTTTTGCGATTTACCTTGGCAAGTTGTTGTATAACTGCATATATTATACAGAAAGAATATTAATAATATTCATTGGAATTTTTAACCATCAATAAAATGTTTGTTAACATTTGATTACTAAAAAGAGGTATTCTGTAACAACAATTTGCTTTATGTCTATTAAACGGGAAAAATCAAGAATAGCGAAAATTCGGGATATATTAAAGGACAGGAAGGCAAAAATTCACTTCGTTGGCATTCGCGGCTCGGGTATGCTCCCTCTTGCCGAGCTGCTTCGTGACAGAGGGTACTCGGTTACAGGCTCGGATATTAGAGGAGAGCCGTTTATTGACGGAATAGCAATTTCGTCGGGGCATTATTCAGAAAATGTTAAGGGCAGAGACCTGCTTGTCTATTCCTTTGCAATTCCAGAGACCTGCGAGGAATTACAAGAGGCGTACAGGCTTGGCATACCTTTTGTCACACGGGCAGAGCTTTTGGGAGCTATAATGGAGGATTACCTGTGTCCGATAGGGGTAATGGGTACTCACGGAAAAAGCACAAGCACCGCAATGCTGTCGGAGATATTTTCATTGGCGGAGCTTTCGCCCACCGTCATTTGCGGAGCGCGTCTGCCCACAGGCTCGGGGCTTCTTTCGGGGGATAGCGGTGTGCTGATATATGAGGCCTGCGAATACCGTGACGCCTTCTTAAGCTTCTCGCCAATCGCCTCGCTCGTTCTTTCCGTGGAGCTTGATCACATAGACTATTTTCATGGAACGGATAGCCTTATTACATCCTTCCTGTCTGCTCTCGGCACCTCGTCAATAATAGCATTGAATATTGATGACCCGGGATGCCATACAATATATTCGCTCCTTGGCGAGAGGGCAATATCCTTTGGCGCTTCTGCGGACTGTGACTACCGATACCGTATAGAAAAAAGCGATGCAAACGGCAGTCTGGTCTATGTATCCTATGGGGGAGGGAGCAGCTCATTCTATCTTCCCATTTTGGGTGAGGCGGCAGTAATAGATGCCGTCGGCGCCTTCGCTCTGTCTCATAGCCTGGGTGTCAAGGATAGTATAATTTGCAACTCGCTTGCCGGTTTTTACGGAATTGAGAGGCGTCTTGAGCTGATTGCTACTGTTAACGGCAGAAGGGTGTATTATGATTATGCCCATCATCCCACGGAGATAAGAGCTTCAATTTCAGCTCTCAGGCAGAGAGAAAGCAAGCTTACCGTTGTATTCAGACCTCACACCTTTTCGCGTACCGAGGGGTTGTTTGAGGGCTTTGTATCCTCTCTTTCCTTGGCGGATAATGTAATAATATTGGATGTCTTTTCGGCGCGGGAGGATAATATATGGGGCAGGGGCAGTCGGGAGCTTGCCGAGGCTCTTGACGCAGATCTCCTAACCCAGGAGGACGCCTTTGAATATTTGCTCAGGGCCACCGATGGCGCAATTGTCCTTATGGGCGCAGGCGATATATCGCAGCTTAAAGGGCTTCTGCTTGAACACAGTGATATATCATAGCTCTATGGGCGTGTTAAATTAATACAAAACAAATGTACACAAATATTCACATTGGAGGATGTATAATGCAAAAGCTGACGCTCCTGCTTATCCTGGCTTTAATAATAGTCTGCCTCGGAGGGTGTACAATACCCTCGACCGAGGAGGTGCCACTGCTTCTGGATGGAGCAGCGGCAGTGGATAGCGATGAATACTATATAGGCGAGGATAAGGTTACGGTTTCTCCCACCTCCGATGCCTATCTCTATACCGAATACGGAGTGGACCTTGCGTTCCGCTTTGCTCTTGAAAGGGCTGAATATGATTATCTTGTAGATAATTTTCCGGATCTTTCTGTTCTTGGTCGGTATATGGAGTATGACGGGGCAGAGGAGATCGACCCCTCTTCAGCTCTTTTGGCAGAGGTTATCGAGGAGCGCCTGACCGACGAATATGCGTATTTTTCGGTTTCGGTTGGCGGTGTTATGATGGAAAAATACAACACCGATTATATAACCCTCCTGGAAATAAGCTTTACCGATTCCTTGGGCGAGAGCTATACCATCAGGGAGTGTTCTCCCGCCTCTCGCGTGTATAATGTTGCGCTTCTTGAATATACCGACCGCCATGCCGAGGAGAATTCAAGATATCAGTATTTTGATGGCTACGGCGCCTATTCTCCCTATAATAACCTGTCGATAAGGCGCACCGTTCTTTATTCGACACTTCATATTGAGCTTAAGGATGGCAAGCCGAGGGATTTATCCGTGATGGACAACTACACCTCTCCCTACAAGCTTTCTTATTTTGACGGCATTCTTACGGTAGAAATGGTTAGCGGCGCGGATATTGACCCCGAGCTTCTCAAATACATTTATATTAACGGAGAAAATACATATTTCTCTGTTTATGAGGGAAGGATACAGCTGGTAGTAGATTGATATGAAGTCCGAGAGTAAAAGGGAAAAAATTCTTGTCAGCGCCTGCTTGCTCGGGCTCAGCTGT
>JAFTRB010000148.1 GCA_017462445.1 Clostridia bacterium | reverse complement strand
GTTTGACGGTTGCTCCAAGCCCTGCGATAAGGTAATTGCGCTGGGGGAGCGGTATGAGCTTGTGCCCATATGCCCGGAGATCTTCGGAGGCCTGCCAACCCCCAGGACTCCAAGTGAAATTGTCGGGGACAGGGTGGTTATGAGCAATGGCGTCGATGTTACCTCGGAATATAAACGGGGGGCAAATGAGGCTGTTCGCCTGTGCCGGCTTTTTGACATACGTCTGGCACTTTTGAAGGCAAGAAGCCCCTCCTGCGGTTCGGGGAAAATATATGATGGAAGCTTCAGCGGCAGGCTTACCGACGGTGATGGCATAACCGCGGGCGAATTGAAGAAAATAGGCGTCAGGGTTTTAAGCGAGGAGGAGCTTGATTCTCTCTTGAATTAAAACACAAATTTTTTGACAGCAGAAAGGATGTGAGACTATGGACGACAGTCGATTGTGTACAGGGATTATTAAAAAAATTAAATCGAACACGGAAATAGGGCTCACAGAACTCTACCATCCGTGAGAAAGGATGGAAAATGGAAAGAAACAATGAAACAATGCTTGACGGGGAGCCGACCCCGACAGGTATCGAGGCGTATGAGGAGATCATATCTGCCGACGAGCGAGAGATAGACCCCGGGCAGCTTGAGCAGCTTCTTCAGGAGAAAAAGTATACCGAGCTAAGAAGGCAGCTGGAGCCAATACCCGCCGTGGACCTTGCCGAGATTATTGGCGAGATGTCCTCGCGCAGCCAGCCTCTTCTTTTCCGCCTCTTGCCAAAGGAGCAGGCGGCGGAGACCTTCATCGAGCTTGACAACGAGCTTCAGCGCACGCTTATAGAGGGCTTCAACGATGCCGAGCTTGCCGCAATTTTGGAGGAGCTGTATCTTGACGATACCGTCGATATCATCGAGGAGATGCCGGCTACTGTTGTAAAAAAGATTTTGCGCTCCACGAGCCGCGAGGATAGGGAGATTATAAACCGTCTTTTGCGCTATGGAAGCGACACCGCCGGCGCGATGATGACCACCGAATATGTGCGCTTCGTTCCGGATATGACCGTCGGTGATGCTCTTGCCCATATCCGCAAGGTTGCCATCGACAAGGAGACTATATACACCTGCTATGTTACGGACAGACAGCGCCATCTGATTGGTATTGTCACGGCAAAGGCGCTTCTTCTCTCGGATGCCGAAATTTCCCTTGCCGAAATTATGGAGGAGAATGTGGTATTCGCCCGCACCTCCGATGATAAGGAGGAGGTTGCGCTGCTCTTTGACCGTTACGGCTTTATAGCTCTGCCTGTTGTAGACAGTGAGCTGCGTCTTGTTGGTATTGTTACCGTCGATGATGCGATAGATGTAATTCGTGAGGAGGCTGAGGAGGACTTTGCCAAGATGGCGGGTATCACTCCAACCGAAACTCCCTACCTGAAGACCTCGGTTATATCGGTATTCAAGTCGAGAATACCGTGGCTTTTGCTCCTTATGATATCGGCAACCGTATCCAGCACGATTCTCAGCTTCTTTGAGCGAAATCTTGCGAGCATACTCGTCCTTTTCGTCCCTATGCTTATGGACACGGGGGGAAATTCGGGCAACCAGGCGTCGGTTACTCTTGTGCGCGGTCTGTCGCTCGGAGAGGTGAAGAGTGCGGATTTTCTTAAGGTATGGTGGCGAGAGCTGCGCGTCGGCCTTATGTGCGGCATCTCTCTCGGAGTCGTTGCATTCGGAAAGATAATGCTTGTCGACCGCCTGATTATGCAAAACGATGACGTTAGCCTGCTCGTTGCGCTCGTTGTCGGCGTAACCTTGTCGATAACGATTATGATTGCAAAGCTTATAG
>JAFTRB010000018.1 GCA_017462445.1 Clostridia bacterium | reverse complement strand
GTTCTTGTAATACCATAGCCCAGGAATAGGGGTTATTATACAACGCATGGTATTCAGACTCACTAAATACAATCCCTTTTCTATATTCGTCGTACTTTATGGAAGGGGTCTTATACGGAAGAAATCCATGTGGGTGATATACGCTCAATCTTGAATTAATCCTTATATTTTCATTATACACCGACACATAACGAATTCTCCAAGTCTGTAATGCTTGCTCTAAGTAATCATCGTAATTGTATGTAATAATATTAAATCTATTAAACTCGTTTGTCCAGCTTTGCACCATCTTTTTAATGAAATTTTCCATACTCATAATCGTAGAATTATGATAATTATAAACTCCACCTATAAATTTACCATAAATACCATTATAAAGGCTAGACATGAAATCTTTAAGATTTTCAATTGCAAACTGGCCATCAATAATGCTTGTCCCGCCTATTTTCTTTTGAACATCTTTGATTGAAGTTATTTTACCTGATTTTTGTATTTCCACATAAAATGATTGAATCAGTTTATCCCAGCTTAATGATCCAAAATCCAAAGAAGCTCCCGCCCCAAGCGCAAGCGAAACATGATGATCTTGTATTTCTTTCCTAAGCAATTTTTTGTTAATGGCAACCTTGCTTTCAAAATCAAGCTTTGGACTATCTCTTAACTCTTCAGAAAAAAAGTAATAATAATAAATAGGATATTTATGTTTCCATCCAGCAATAACGTTCCTATCCCAAACGAAAACGCTGTTTTCTATTCGTTTTTCTTTATCTTGGCTCACGCGTCCATGAATGATATACAAAGACATTGAATTTCCTATGTTATTCATTATGGGCTTAAATCCAGTATTTCCTGAGTTATATTTAATCTCAATAAAAACTGGGCCAGCGATATTGGATATACCATCGGGAGCGATTGCATCACAAAAAATTTCCCGTTCCTCATCAGCATCAAAAACAACCGTTTCGGGATCTGCAAAATATTGTTTTATTTCCTGTGGAGAGATCAACAACCTCTTTTCGTCTTGAATACACATTTGCTTCAAAACCGACAATACAAACTCTTCAAAATACATGCCCCTGTTTTTCTTTTCTTCCATACCTCTCCTCCTATATAGCATCGGTTTATCACAAATATATTATATCATATTTTGTCGAAAAATCAATTAAAAACATGTTAATCCACCTACTTTAATAACAAAAATTAGGCCTACGTTTCCGTAGGCCTTTTCTTTGCTTATTTCACAGAACTGTTTGATGACGGTAAAGAAAAACAGGCTCCGTGCTTCTAAAAGCAAACAGATATGCAGCGATTACTTTCGACAGCATACTTGAATCTTCGAAGACTCTAAGACGCGAAGCAGTAATCCAAATCCCCCTCACCCCACACCGCCAAGCAGCACGAAGTGACTTTTTCTTGTGCGGAGGATGCCCTCACGGGCGAGCTTTCCAAGCTCGGCGGAAAGACCGCTACGGTCGACCTCGAGGTAGTCGGCAAGCTCCTGGCGGTCGAAGGGGATATCGAAGGCTCGCTTGCCCACCCTGCGCGAGAATGCCGAGAGGTAGGCGAGAAGCTTTTCCCTGGTAGTGCGCCTGGAGGTGGCGCTCATCCGCTCGTGGAGAGAGACCGTCTTCTCGGCAATCGCGCGCATCATATTATAGATCAGCTGATGATGGTGGCCACAGGCGGCGTGACAGGTTCTGAGAATTCTCACCGATTCAATAAGCATCACCTCGCTCTCGCGGGAGGCAACCATCTCCACGGGCACAAGCTCCGTCCCGGCGCAGGCGAACTCCTCGCCGACCAAAAAGCCCTCCCCCAGCGCCGAAATAATGCTCCTGTTTCCAAAATAATCCTGCTGAATAATCTGCACTTCGCCCGACAAGACTATACCGAGCCTTGTGGCTCGCTCGCCCTCGGGAAAAAGCGACTCTCCCTCTCCAAGCCTCCGCGCGACAGCACCGAGACAACCGAGAAGCCCTATGATTTTTTCGCTCTCAATTCCCGAAAAGAGCGGGCATTTTTCTAAAACAGGCAAATATTTTTTCATTTTATTTTCTCGCTTTTCTTGATTTTGTTGAAATTTCAACATACTTGTTGCTTTTATTATATTACAATAATCTCGAAAAAGCAAGAGAATGATAAAAAATCTCTGACGGAAAGCTTCTCCTGATAGAGAAATAAAAAGCGAAACAGGAAAAAACTATGAAAATAGCATTCTACGATACAAAGCCCTATGACCGCCCCGCCTTCCTTGAAGCGGCAGAGCGCACAGGAGCAAGAATAAAATTCTTTGAAACAAAGCTGGACCTTGATACTGTCGGGCTGGCTAGTGGCTATGACGCGGTCTGCGTCTTTGTCAACGACACGGTCAGCGCCGAGGTAATAGACCGCCTTCACTCGCTGGGAGTCAAATACCTTGCCCTGCGCTGCGCGGGCTATAACAATGTGGACATCCGCCACGCCTTTGGGAAAATTCATGTAGTCCGTGTCCCCGCCTATTCCCCCTATGCGGTAGCCGAGCATACTATGGCTCTTCTTTTGACCTCAATCCGCCGAATACACAAGGCATTTATCCGCACCCGTGATTTCAACTTCAGCCTCTCGGGGCTGACAGGCTTTGACCTGCACGGCAAGACAGTGGGTGTTGTTGGCACGGGCAGAATAGGCAGGGCCTTTATCGACATATGCCGCGGCTTTGGAATGAAGCTTCTCGCCTTTGACAAGTACCCCTCCGATATAGAGGGCGTGGAATATGTGGAGCTTGACCGCCTGCTTGAAGAAAGCGATATCATCTCGCTCCACTGCCCCTTAAGCGAGGACACCTACCACATTATAAACGGCGAGAGCCTGAAGAAATGCAAGAAGGGGGTTGTGATCCTGAACACCTCAAGGGGCGCGCTTATAGATGCGGAGGCTCTGCTGGGGGCTATCAAATCCCGTCATGTCGGCGCTGCCTGCCTGGATGTGTATGAGGAGGAGTCGGACTTCTTCTTTGAGGACTACTCGGGGCATATCCTGGATGACGATATCCTAGCGAGACTTATCTCTATGCCAAATGTTATAGTCACCTCCCACCAGGCGTTTCTCACCGAGGAGGCGCTCGCAAACATTGCCACCACCACGATAGACAACCTCCTTTCGCTCGAGAGGGAGGGCAGATGCGAAAACGAGATATGCTACCGCTGCGGCAGAACCGAGGACTGCGGCAAGTCCCCTTGCTTTTAAGCAATAAAAAAATATCAAACAGATGCGAATAATATTGAAATATTCAAAAAGATGTGTTATGATATGTTATGGAAAAAGAAAAACAAGAGGTGAAAACCAATGCACATTACAAGCGACATCAAGTATATAGGCGTTGACGATCACGAGATCGACCTGTTCGAGGGACAGTACATAGTCCCGAACGGCATCGCCTACAACTCCTATGCGATTATTGACGAAAAAATAGCCATTATGGACTCGGTGGACATTCGCTTTGCCGACCTGTGGCTTGAAAATATTGACACCGCCCTCGGCGGCGCTACCCCCGACTACCTGGTAGTTCAACATATGGAGCCGGACCACTCCTCCAGCATTACCCGCTTCCTCGGGAGATATCCCACAGCCAGGCTGGTTTCCTCGGCAAAGGCCTTTGTAATGATGAAACAGTTCTTCGGCGAGAGCCTTGTCCCCGAGGGAATTACTGTTGGCGAGGGCGATACCCTCCCACTTGGCAAGCACACCCTCCACTTTGTCACAGCACCGATGGTGCATTGGCCCGAGGTCATTGTAAGCTACGATGACTGCGAGAAGGTGCTGTTCTCCGCAGACGCCTTTGGCAAATTCGGCGCGCTGGATACCGACGAGGATTGGGCATGCGAGGCAAGAAGATATTACATCGGCATCGTCGGCAAGTACGGCGCCCAGGTTCAGGCTCTCTTAAAGAAAGCGGCAGCCCTGGATATCCGCATCATCTGTCCTCTGCACGGCCCTGTGCTCACTGAAAACCTCTCCTACTACCTGGGGCTTTATGACACCTGGTCAAGCTACCGTCCGGAGGACGAGGGCGTAACCGTCGCCTATACCTCGGTATACGGAAACACCAAGGCTGCAGCGGTACTCCTTGCCACAATGCTTGAAAAGAAGGGTGTTACCGTAGCTATCCACGATCTTGCCAGAACAGATATGGCGGAGGCGGTGGAGGACGCCTTCAGATACTCAAAAATCGTTCTTGCCACCACCACCTACAACGGAGATGTATTCCCCTATATGCGCGAGTTCATCAACCACTTGACCGAGCGCAACTTCCAAAGCAGGACGGTTGGAATTATCGAGAACGGAAGCTGGGCAAGCACGGCGGGCAAGGTAATCAGGTCTATGCTTGAAAAGAGCAAGAACATCACCTATTGCGAAAATAATGTAAAAATCGTCTCCAGTCTGAACGAGGAAAGCCATAATCAGCTCGTCGCTTTAGCAGATGAGCTTGGATAATCACAAAAAAACAAGAAATACTATATAATAAAAACAGAAAGGAAGAAAACAAAATGAAATACGTATGCGACATTTGCGGATGGGAGTATGACGAGGAGCTTGGCTCGCCCGAAAACGGCATTGCCCCCGGCACGAAGTTTGAGGATCTGCCCGAGGACTTTGAGTGTCCGCTCTGCGGAGTTGGCAAGGAGCAGTTCTCCGAGGCAGAGTAAGCCGCAGAACAATCAGACAATAGAGAAGCAGGGCGGCTCAGGCTAAAAGCGCGATGGGCTCAGCCCTGTTTCTCGGCAAATAGGCAAAAAGGCATACCCGTGTTGAATTTTACGGGCTTGCCAATCTATTATACAAACCGGGAGCAATTATGGAAATGGTTCTTTTAACCGCCCTGGGTGTTGGCGGTGCAACAATAGCGGGCAGCCTTATCGGCTTCCTTTTTCGTGGGCTGTCCCACAAATTCTCGGACATTGTCCTCTCCTTTGCAGCAGGGGTCATGCTATCTGCCGCCTTTGTCGGCTTGATCCTCCCCTCCTTGGAATATGGCGGAGAGTACGGAATCTGGATAACGGTAGCGGGTATCTTTGTCGGCGCTATATGCCTGAGCCTTATTGACAAGCTTGTTCCTCACCTGCACAAAATGGCAGACAGGGACATCGAGGAGCATAATAACAAAAGCCTTAGCAAGGTGATGCTTTTCGTCACCGCGATTGCTATACATAACCTCCCCGAGGGAATTGCCGCAGGAGTTGGCTTTGGCTCGGGAGATACCACCCAGGCGCTGCTTATTGCCGGGGGCATTGCCTTGCAGAATATCCCCGAGGGCATGGTTATAATCGGTCCGATGCTCGCCGCGGGAGTAAAGCCTGGAAAGACCTTCCTCCTCGCTATGCTCACAGGCCTCGTCGAGGTAGTCGGCACGCTCATAGGCTATTTTGCCGTAAGCATTTCCACCGCTATTCTCCCCTTCGCCCTTGCCTTTGCAGGCGGAACGATGCTCTATGTCATCAGCGACGAGATGATCCCCGAAACCCACGCCCACGGCAGCGAAAGGGGCGCAACCTATTCCCTTCTCTTCGGCTTCTGCCTGATGCTGGTCTTTGACTTCATTTTAGGATAATATTCAACCTCAATAAAGGGACGCTGGCATTCATCCTGCTATCGCCCCTTTTCTTTGTATTAAGATAAAACCAAGAATATCCTTTTACACGCATAAGATATGCCGATACAAGTTTTATCCCAAGGATTGAAAAAGAAAGAAAAGTGTGCTAAAATGGATATATGAAAAAATTAAACCTCCAAAATACAGGGCTTATGGCAGTCCCTGACAGCCAAGCCCGAAGTCAAAAGGAGCAATAATGCTTATTAATTCCAAATGGATAACCTACAAAACCGGACCAAGACGGGATAAGGATGAAAAATACGGCAACCCCTCCCCCTATTTTCGCCGCAATTTCTCTACACGTGGTGGGGTTAAGTCGGCAATTCTCTCCATCAGCTCCCTTGGCGTCTATAAGGCATATATAAACGGTGAGGCGGTGGCGGAGGACTTTCTCTCCCCCGGCTGGGTGGACTATCGCAAGAAGCTGCCACTTGTTCGCTACGATATCACCGACAAAATCAAGGAGAGCAACGCCATCGGCGTGGTGCTTGGTGACGGCTGGGCTGTCGGGCATCTCGGCTCGACCTATGCCTTCCTGCGCTGTGGCTACTGCGAATGGATGGAGTTTACCGCGCAAATCGACATAGAGTATCTTGACGGCACTCGTGAGCAGATTATCACCGATGACACTTGGCGAGCATCAAAGGGATCGATCCTCCGCTCGGACATCTATATGGGCGAGTATGTGGACGGGCGGCTCGACCTCGGCAACTTTTCAAGCCCCGACTATGATGACTCCACCTGGGGATATGCAGAGGTACCCCTGTTCAAGTTCTCCAGGAACCTCCTTCTTGAAGAAAAAACCACTCCCCCGATAGTAACAAAGCATATATTCAAGCCTACCCGTGTTAAAAAAGAGGGCGATGCCTACCTCTTTGATGTGGGGCAAAATATAGCGGGTGTTATCTCGCTTTCGCTTAAGGGCAAGACGGGGGCTGCGGTCACTCTGCGTCACGGCGAGCTATTGACCGAGGGCAGGCTCTACACCGAAAACCTACGCAAGGCAGAGGCAACCGACACCTATATTCTCTCGGGCAAGGGCGTGGAGCATTTTCGTCCGCTATTTACCTATCACGGCTTCAGATTTGTGGAGATTACCGTCGAGGGCGAGGCGGAGATCCTCGACATTACAGCAGAGGCTATGTACACCGACCTCCCCACCTCGGGCGAGTTCTCCTGCTCGGATAAAATTGTAAACAGGATATATGAAAACGCCCTCTGGGGACAGAGGGATAATTTCTACGCAGTTCCCACCGATTGCCCACAGAGAGACGAGCGTCTTGGCTGGACTGCAGACGCGCAGATATTCGCAAGAAGCGCAATGTGGAATATGGACTGCGAGGAATATTTCAAAAAGTATCTGGCAGATATCCGTGATGCCCAGCTTGGCAACGGTGTTATTCCGGCGGTTGCTCCCGTTCCCCCTGTCGGCAGCTACTCCTACACAGGGCGCGATGCTGCATCAGGCTGGTGCGAGGCTATTGGCGAAATCCCCTACGACCACTTCGTTATGTACGGTGACAAGCGGATCTTGGGCGAGAACCTCCCTGCCCTCAAGCGTCTGCTCGGCTACTACGGGAAGGAAAGCCCCGACGGTGTAAGGTCAGGAAAGGGCGCATACGGCGACTGGCTCTCGCTTGGCGAGCCCTCCGACATCTCGGCAATCTCCACCCTCTACTATGTCAGGGCAGCTTATCTTGCAAAATGGATGTGCGAGCTGCTGGGCGACTACGAAACCGACTACTACTCTGCCCTTTATGAAAGGGTAAAGGCCGCCTTCTGCCAGCGCTTTATCGACAATGACGGCAGAATTGCAAACGACACCCAGAGCCTGTATGTTATGGCATATCGCTTTGGCATTATTGATAAGGACGAGGTAAAAAAGCATCTGTTGCGCAAGCTGGAGGAGGACGGAGGTAAATTGACCTGTGGCTTCCTCGGTATCAAGCACCTGCTCCCCACCCTCTCGGACATCGGTTGCTCCGAGATAGCCTACGCTCTAATCACAAGCACCGACTTCCCGGGCTGGGGCTACTCAATTGTCAATGGTGCAACCACGATCTGGGAGCATTGGGACAGCTACACCGAGGAAGGGGGCATTCGCCCGGGAATGAACTCCTTCAACCACTACTCCTTCGGATCTTGCACCGAGTGGATGTATGAATACTGCCTGGGTATTCAGCCCTCAAAGGATGGCGGCTTCAGGAAAATCACCCTCGCCCCCTCGCTTGACAGAAGCGGAAGGGTCAACTACGCCGAGGGCTACTACGATAGCCCCTACGGTAGGATAGAGATATCCTGGCAGAGGAATGGGGACAGCTTCCGCTACTCGGCGACCATACCCGAGGAAATCGCCTTTAGCCTCTCGCTTGACGGCTTTGACATAACGGAAGAAAGCCACAAGGAAGGCAAGCATATTTGGGTTATAAAATAATCTTTTTTCACAAAAAGGGACTGAGTCATGAAGTGCCCCAAATTGTACGGACAGCACAAAAAAGGGTTCTATGGTAGAAGATATTAAAAATTAAGCAACGAACTGACATCGCTTTTCGAGTGGTGTCAGTTTTGTTTTGAGTTGGATGCGTTCATTGTTGTAGAACTGT
>JAFTRB010000147.1 GCA_017462445.1 Clostridia bacterium | reverse complement strand
TGTCGAACGTTTCAGTGGTAACTATTTTGAGGATGGTGTTCATCAATGTAACAGGGATACGAACACTGCTCGTTACGCCTCCGTTGACTGTGAATGCCACGCCGCCGTTTGCACTCGAGAAATACGGCTTGTCAAAACCCTCCTCCACAGCAGAACCGTAAA
The DNA here is from genome assembly GCA_017462445.1 of Clostridia bacterium. Next base: position 5,219 of record JAFTRB010000147.1, on the reverse strand, counting down.
CAGCCTCTACGGTGTAGATACCAGCCGTTAATGCTATTCCCTCAGCCGGAATGTTCGAAAAGTTGACTGTCCAGACAGCAGTAACTTCGCCTTGTTTTTTAACAGTTAAGGTAAAATCACCGTCTGCAGGTAAAGTCGTAATCGATGATATACTGCTTCGTGTTACATCGACTATGTCATCCTGCGCTGACAATTGTATGGCAAGATGCCCAGTTTGCAATCCATCGTCGCTTTTACGGCATCCCCCTAAAAAGGCTGCCAATATAGCGCATACTATTAACACCCTTAGTTTCATACTAATTGATTTTAGATATGTTTATTGCGTTATCTGCACTTTGATATTGTCAATATAAAGCCATGCTGTGGTGTTGGTAGTTCCTGCTTGGTGCTCGATCTCTGTCCTCCATGCCAAACGAAACCAAGCAGGGACATCTTGAGGATTTGCAGGGACAGTACGGCCCTCTCCCCGCGTAAGAGAACGTCAGCTTCCAAGCATTTCCAATATGCTTGGATAATGATAATATTCTGTTAATCTGATAAAAATACATATTTCCCCCGAGCAAGCTCGCTCGGGGGATTTTTATTGAGGGGAGGGGACCGGTTTCATAAGATATACATTTTTATTGACAATAATATAAGAGATATGATATATTTATTATAGGGACTATCTAAGTATAATAATAGTTCGATTAAGCAAAAAAATATAGGAGGCTGCTATGAAAAAACGCTATTTTCTTTTAGCGCTGATGCTCACACTCTGCCTTGCCGTTTTTGTGTCCTGCTCCTGCTCCCACAGGGATGCCAACGATGACGACAAATGTGACAAGTGCGACGAGAGCTACACCGATGGCGTGGATATCTGCAATCACAGGGATGCCAATGATGATAATCTATGTGAATATTGTGGCGAGGCGTTTGCGGATGGCAGTGACATATCGATAGAAATCTGGAATGATCATACCCCTATTAAAATTAAGACAACCGCCAACTCTAACAATAAGGAGCTTCCCTCGACCTGCGCCCGTTACCTGGCGGGCGAGCTGACGCAGGAGGAGAAGTATAACGATTATGATAATATTGATATTATGATAGCCAGGCGCAATAATGCAGCTTATGCAAACAATGCGGTTAATGTCAGCTTTGAATATTTCCCGGAGGGGGACAGCTATAGCTGGGCAAAGACTATCAATGTAATCGCGAACGAAATACTGAGTGGTAAAACCGACAGGTCGGATATCTATTATAACTTTTCATATGATATGATTGCCGCCTCCTTTAAGGGGTGCTTCAAAAATCTCTATGCGACTTCCTCGGTGAAGGGCGGCTTCTCCTTCCTGAAGGAGGGGTATGAGGACACGGGCGAGGGATATATGTACGAATATATGCGCTCTACCACCCTTTCGGATAGAAGGCTGTATTTGATAGCGAGCGACTATTTTATCGATACATTCAGGGCGGCGACGGTCGTGCCTGTTAACCTGTCGCTCCTTGAGAGCATACCGGTAAGCGCCGACACAGAGAATGCCTATAACAGTGACCGCAACGGTGATGGCAGATTTAGCCTGGAGGACCTATATAGCCTGGTTATGGCCGGCGAATGGAATTATTCCACCCTGGCGGACTTTTCCGCGGGAATCAGCGCAATCTACGGCCCGGCAACAGATCTTAACGGAACGGTAGGCTTTGCCCTCTCAATGTTTCCTCATGCCGCCATGGGAATGGTCTATTCCTCGGGCGTCAGGATTTTGCAAAGGGGCGAGGATGGCCTCTATTACTATCCCGAAAGCTGTCCGCAGTTGAGCGAGCTTTGCGATGCGCTCACCTCCCTGTTTACCGGGAATGAGGGTGTGATAACGGTAGATGGTACGCAGTGCTTCCTATATGGTCCGAGTGCCAACTTTGCTATTCGTTCCCGCTTTGCCGAGGGACGAGTGCTATTTGGAGATGTGGTTTTACTTGGCTCGCTGGAGAGGGACGAATACAAGGATATGAAGGACGGCTACGGTGTGCTTCCTGTGCCGCTGTACCGAGCGACAAATCCCGAGACAGGCAAGCCCGATTCCTATAACACACAGATAAACCGATTAGGCAAGCTTGCCGCAATTGCTGTAAATACCGAGCATTTAGAGGCCGCTGTAAAATTTCTGGAATACCAATCGGTAAATTCCACACGGATTCTGGAGGAGTATTTCCATCAAAGGCACGGCTTGTATGCAGATGGTGTCAACCGCAATGGAGAAATGCTTAAATATATTCGCAAGAGCGTTGGCTTTAATTTGGATGTTATGGTTGAGGATACGAGCGGCTTTTACTGGACAACTCCGTCAGTCGAGGCGAAACATGTGAAGTTGTATGAAAATATCCAGATGGCTGATTACAGGCTCACGGGCGAAGAGATGACGGAAATTTATGAGGAGCTGTATGCGGATAAGGTGCGTTGGCTTTCTGAATTAAGAAAAATACTTAATTATTTCCCTGAATAAATAATATAAGAGCAGGAATGGAGGGCGCCCTTTATTCCTGCTTCTTTTACTTGAAGGTGTGCTTTCGCCTCTCTCCTGCGCTCCGGGTGTGAATGTAATCCGACAAAAAACTTGACTTTTTCCCATTAATTATATATACTATTTGTGTAAATTGGCGTCGGGCGAATTTTTGCCGAACAGTCGATGTAGGCTTAATGGCGAGATTGGCGCCGACTAAAGAAAAGGAAAATGAAAATGGCAAAGAGAATAATTCTTGCATCCAAGTCGCCGAGAAGGCGCGAGCTTCTTTCGCAGCTATACGGTGAGTTTGATATAATAACCCGCGAGGTCGACGAAAATCTGCCCGAGGGAGTCCATCCCAAGGAGGGCGTAGAGCTGCTTGCGGTAAGAAAGGGCGCCGCTGTAAAAGAGGAGCTTGACAATGAGTGCCTGATAATATCCTCGGATACCTTGGTCGAGCTTGACGGGGTGGCTCTTGGCAAGCCACGCGACGGGGCAGAGGCGCGAAAAATGCTACACGCCCTGGCAGGTAGGGGACATAATGTACATACAGGAGTGGCTGTCCACTATCGAAAAGAGGTATATAGCGGTACCGCTACAACCGCGGTATTCTTCCGTGATTTGACAAATGAGGAAATAGAGGAATATGTGGCAAGCGGCGAGCCGATGGACAAGGCAGGCGCCTACGGCATACAGGGCGGAGCAGGGAAATTTGTCTCGCATTATGAGGGGGACTATGATACCGTTGTCGGACTGTCGATGCGGCTGCTTCGCGAGCTTGTAGAGAGGGCAGAGAAGTGACAAAAAGAGAAAAAAGAGAGCGCCTGGCTCTCATTGTCGAGCGCCTGAAGGAAATATATCCGGATGCTGAATGCGCGCTGAAATACAATGGCTCACCCTGGCGGCTTTTGGTTATGGGTCGGCTATCTGCTCAATGCACCGATGCGAGGGTTAATACCGTATGCGAGGAGCTTTTCGAGCGCTTCCCCACACCCGAGAGTATGGCTTATGGGGACATTGGAGAAATAGAGAGAATTGTAAAGCCCTGCGGTCTTTACAGAATGAAGGCGGCAAATATCCGCGATGCCTCGAGGATGCTGGTTGAGGAGTTTGGTGGCAAGCTTCCCTCGGATATGGATAGCCTACTGCGCTTCCCCGGTGTTGGCAGAAAGATTGCAAACCTTCTTATCGGTGATATATTCGGGCTGCCGGCTGTGGTCTGCGATACACACTGCATTCGTATATGCGGCAGGCTTGGTATGTATCCCGAGAGCCTGAAGGACCCTACGAAAATTGAGAGAATATTAACCGAGCTGATCGACAAGGGCGAGGGGGCCGATTTTTGCCACAGAATAGTCTGGTTTGGCAGAGATGTATGCACCGCAAGAAGCCCCAAATGCGCCGAGTGCCCGCTGCGCGGGCTTTGCAAAAGGGGTGAGGGATATGCAAAATAAGCCCAGGATCACAATACCCATCGTTGTCGAGGGTAAATATGACAAGAACCTGTTAAAGCAGCTTTTTGACGCAACGGTTATCTCTGTTGACGGCTTTGGCATATTTAACTCCAAGGAAAAGCAGGCGCTGCTACAGAGACTATCGGACAGGGGACTGATAATTCTTACCGATTCGGACGGGGGAGGCAGACAGATTCGCTCCTTTCTTTTGGGAATAATTCCGCGGCAGAGGCTATATAATGCCTATATTCCGGCGGTAGCAGGGAAGGAAAAAAGGAAAAAATCTCCATCCAAGGCAGGGCTTCTCGGCGTTGAGGGAATGGACAGAGAGACGCTTATGCGCACGCTTGCCCCGTTTATAGAAGTGGGGGAGGGTGTTACATTATCAAGAAAAAATGACGCCAAAATGATAACTAAAGTTGACTTTTTTAACGATGGACTTTCAGGCTGCGCCGGAGCTATTGAGTTAAGGGCAAGGCTTGCTCTTCACTTTGGGCTTCCCCCGGATATGACCGCTAACGCTCTTCTTGAGGCGTTAAACCTGATTGCGGACTATGACTCCTACGCTGAGGCTGTGAGGGTGATCAATTCCCGGGAATAGCGGCTCTTTTGATTGCGAAAAATTAAAGTTTATAAACTTTTGATTTTCTATTTACTTTTATAAAAAAGTATGTTATAATTATGCTTTGAGAGGAGACTCTCGATTAAACAGGTTTATTAAATTTTTTATATGGAGGAAAACCATGATAGAAAGAAAGAAAATTTCTATGGACGGTAACACTTCTGCGGCGCACGTATCCTACGCGTTCACAGAGGTTGCTGCTATCTACCCTATCACCCCTTCCAGCCCTATGGCTGAAGTAACAGACACTTGGTCTGCATCCAACAAGAACATCTTTGGCGAGCCCGCAAAGAACATCTTTGGCGAGAATGTCAAGGTTGTAGAGATGCAGTCTGAGGCAGGCGCAGCAGGCGCTGTTCACGGCTCTCTCGGTGCAGGTGCTCTTACCACCACATAGACAGCATCTCAGGGACTTCTTCTTATGATCCCCAATATGTACAAGATTGCCGGTGAGCTTCTTCCCTGCGTTATCCATGTATCCGCAAGATGTGTAGCTTCCCATGCTCTTAATATCTTCGGCGACCACTCTGATGTATATGCTTGCCGCCAGACCGGCTTTGCAATGCTTGCAGAGACTAACGCGCAGGAGATTATGGACCTTGGCGCTGTTGCTCACCTTGCTACTATCAAGGGCAGAGTTCCTTTCCTTAACTTCTTTGA
>JAFTRB010000017.1 GCA_017462445.1 Clostridia bacterium | reverse complement strand
AAGTTCTGCATGGAATGCGGATATAAATTCATCACCGTCTGCCCTAAGTGTGGCAAGGATGTTCCCGCCGGGGCAAAGTTCTGCCTTGAGTGCGGCGAAAAGCTTTGATAGGAGGTTTTTATGAGAACTACCCTTAGAACTTACATAATAGGCTGGGCACTGCTGCTTGGTCTGTTCAACCTTATCGCATTTATCTTCCCCGCAATTCTCACCGAGGAGAAGTACACCGTCTCCTTCTGGATTGGCTACGGCGTTATAACCGCCGCCTTTATCGGTCAGCTTGTTTGCGCCTGCCTGTCCCTCAGGTCCTCCAGCCCCAAGCGCACCTTCTACAACCTTTCGCTCTTCAGCACCAGCCTTGGCGGCCTTATGGCAACCTTCGTTGTAGGAATCCTGTGTATGCTTATTGCTCCCCTCCCCTACTGGGTTGGCGCGATTATCTGCCCCGTTATTCTTGTATTCAACATTATTGCCGCCCTCAAGGCAGGAGTCGCAATTTCGATCGTTGAGAGAGTTGACCGCGAGGTTGCGGCGCGCACCTTCACCATTCGCTCGCTTACCGCTGATGCCGAGGCTCTCATAGCCGAGGCAGGCACCGAGGAGCTTGTCGCTCTTTGCAATACTGTATACGATGCTATCCGCTACTCGGACCCTATGAGTGCCGACGAGCTTAACGGAATTGATAACGATATCGAGCTTGCCTTCTCCGAGTTTGCTACCGCTATCAGGGCAAGAGCAGAGGCAAAGGCACAGGATATTGCAAAATCCCTCACCGCTCTTATAAAGAACAGAAACGCCAGATGCAGGCTTCTTAAGTAAAGGACTGAAGCTGTGGCAATTTTTAAGTGTAAAATGTGCGGCGGCTCCATCGAGATTGCCGACGGCACAACGGTCATAGAATGCGAATACTGTGGCACGAGCCAGACAATGCCAAAATCCACCGACGAGAGCGTACAGAACCTGTTCAACCGCGCAAATCTGCTGAGGCAGAAGAACGAGTTTGACAGGGCAGAGGCTGTCTACGAAAAAATTTTGGAGCTGGATGGCGAGGAGGCAGAGGCATATTGGGGAGTTATTCTGTGCAGATATGGCATAGAGTATGTCGAGGACCCTTCAACGGGCAAGCGAATCCCAACCTGCCACCGCACCTCCTTCGAGCCTATCGTCACCGACGAGTATTACAAAAAGGCTATTGAATACGGAGATATCTCCCAGCGCATCCTCTACGAGAGCGAGGCGGAGGCTATCGACGAAATACAGAAGAGCATCCTTGCCATATCAAGCAAGGAGGAGCCCTTTGATGTTTTTATCTGCTATAAGGAAACCGATGAAAACGGCAGACGCACCCAGGATAGCGTTATAGCGAACGAGATCTACTATGAGCTTACCGATGCGGGCTATAAGGTTTTCTATGCGGCAATTACTCTGGAGAGCAAGCTCGGCTCGGCTTATGAGCCTATCATCTTCGCCGCGCTTAACTCCTCCCGTGTTATGCTGGCTATCGGTACCAAGCCCGAGTATTTCTCGGCTGTATGGGTAAAGAACGAGTGGTCCAGATTCCTTAAAATGATGAGGAATGACAGAAGGAAGCTGCTCATACCCTGCTACCGCGATATGGATCCCTACGATTTGCCCGAGGAGTTCGCCCACCTGCAGGCACAGGATATGTCAAAAATCGGCTTTATCACGGATATTGTGCGCGGAATTGAAAAGGTTGTAGCGAAGAGGAAGCCTGCCGAGGAAAAAGCGGCCGCCCCAAAAGCTACGGACACACCTCCCTCCGACACAAGCTCCTCTCCCCTCTTAAGAAGGGCAATGCTCTTCCTCGAGGAGGAGGATTGGGAGAGTGTCGAGGAATATGCCGAAAAGGTGCTTGACGGAAACCCCGAGTGCGCCGAGGCATATATGGTTAAGCTTCTGGTGGACTACAAGCTCACCGGTGTCGAGGCGCTTAAGAAGGAGGACGGAGTCTTTCTTGCCGACATAAACTTCAACCGCGCCTTAAGATTTGCCTCCCCCGAATATCGCAGGACGCTGAACGAAATCTCCGATGCCGCCATGGCAAACACCGAGAGGAAGCGCGGCGAGCTTGTCGCCCTTATCGAAAGAGGTGAATATGCCGCCGCCAAGGGGCAGCTTCTTATGATGTCGGGCTACTGCGAGGTTGACGAGCTTATCGAGGAGTGCAACCGCGGAATTGCCGAGTCCGAAAGAGCAAGAGCCGAGGAAATCGGAAGACGGCATATAGGCAGCAACCGCCGTGACGATCCCGACAAGAGCATGAACCGCTCCGGCGATTCAAGAAGCCATATCGATGGGGTTATTGCTCAATATCGAAGCATTCCCTCCGAGGATAAAATCAAGGAGGCTATAAAAAATCAGCCTGCAATTAAAAACCTATTTATAGCAACAATTATATTTATCTTTCTTTACTGGCCTGTTGCCATCATCCTTGCGCTTGTGAGAAACCACAAGATAAACACGGCGGTGGCAGAGGAGAGGAAAAAGTACGACGGAATAAGAGAAGAATATGCAAGGCTTGTTACCAGCGGACAGATTTCCGACCCCTCCTTCAGAAGGCCCAGAGAAATCTTCACGGGAACAGGAAGAAGATAAGTAAAATTCCCTCGCGGCCGCGAGGGAATAATATTATAATCATTATTACAGAAAGAGGAAAACATGGCAACCTTCAAGTGTAAAATGTGTGGCGGAATGTTGGATATCCAGCAGGGCTCTACGGTTGTGGAGTGCGAATACTGCGGTACAAAGCAGACTCTTCCAAGGCTGGATGACGAGAGGCGTGCTAATTTATTCGACCGCGCCAACCATCTCCGCCGTGGAAATGAATTCGACAAGGCGGCCTCTATATACGAGCAGATTCTTGCCGAGGATAGCACCGATGCCGAGGTATATTGGTCGCTTGTGCTTTGCCGCTATGGAATTGAGTATGTCGAGGATCCAAGCACAAAAAAGAGAGTTCCTACCGTCAATCGCGCGCAATTTACCTCCATCTTCGATGACGAGAATTACAAGCAGGCCCTGAATTACTCCGACTCCTACCAAAGAATCGTTTATGAGGAGGAGGCAAGGGCAATAAACGAGATTCAAAAGGGCATCCTTGCTATATCGAGCCAGGAGGACCCCTTTGACATCTTTATCTGTTACAAGGAAACCGACAACAACGGCAGAAGAACGCCGGACAGCGTGCTTGCACAGGAGCTTTATTATCTATTGAAGGATGAGGGCTTTAAGGTATTCTTCGCAAGAATTACCCTAGAGGACAAGCTTGGCTCTGCCTATGAGCCATACATCTTTGCCGCGCTTAATTCGGCGAAGGTTATGGTTGTGCTTGGCACAAAGCAGGAGCATTTTAATGCGGTCTGGGTGAAGAACGAGTGGTCAAGATTTCTCGCGCTTACAAAGCAGGGGAACAAAAAGGTGCTTATTCCTGCATACAGGGATATGGACCCATATGATTTGCCTACCGAATTCTCACATTTGCAGGCTCAGGATATGTCAAAGCTAGGCTTCATGCAGGACCTGGTAAGAGGAATAAAGAAGATTGTCGGCAAGGAAAAGAAGCCTCAGACTGCTCCCGTTGTTCAGAGCGCTCCCACCACCGCCAGCCAGGATATTGCTCCCCTGCTCCGTCGTGCCTTTATGTTCCTCGAGGACGAGGACTGGGAAAGTGCTGACGAATATGCCGAGAAGGTGCTGGATAAGAACCCCGAGTGTGCCGAGGCTTACATAGTTAAGCTGTGCGCGGAGCTTAGGATCACAAGCCCTGAGCATCTCGCCTACCAGAAAAAGAGGTATTCCTCCAATCCAATATATAACAAGGCCTTAAGATTTGCGAGCCAAGAATACAAAGATAAGCTTGCCGAGTATGAAGACAAGGTCGAGGAGTATCTTGAGCAGGCGAAGCGCGAGGAGGAGGCAAAGCAAAAGCAGTCTACCTATGATCAGGCGAAGGGGGCAATGGCGAAGTATCAATTCGACAATGCTATAAAGCTATTCCGCCAGCTTGGTGACTACCGCAATTCTGCCGAGCTTCTTACTTTCTGCGAGGAAGAGCAGAAGAAGGAAAAGGTTTACCAAGAAGCGAACCATATTTTTGCACACCCGGCGAGCATATCAAGCTTGACAAAGGCTATCGAGTTGTTAAAAACTATTTTAGAATATAGAGATTCAAAGAGCCTTATCGAAGCAATTGAAAAAGAAATCAAAAGAGCCGAGGATTCCAGACTCGCAAGAGAACAAAAACAACGCCAAGAGCAGGAAGCGCGGATAGAGGCCGAGAAAAAGCGCAAGCAACGAATAAAAAACGGTGTTATTGCAGGCGCAATCGCTCTTGCGATTATTGCTATAATTATTACTGCCCTGGTAATAAGCGCTAATATTGATAAGGAAATCAGAGGCGGCGTTGTATATAAGCCGGATGGCGACCATTATGTTGTAACAGGCTTGGAAAACGAGGATCTAACAGATGTTGTAATCCTGGGTGAGTACAAGGGAAAGCCTGTAAAAATCGGAAGATCTGCATTTATAAACAACACAGATATTACAAAAGTTGAAATATCAGAGGGTGTAACTGAAATCGGTGAATACGCCTTTAACGGTTGCACAAGCCTTGTGAGTGTTAGTCTGCCAGATAGCCTGACGCATATCCAAGGCTGGGCATTTATGGATTGCTCAAGCCTTGAAAAAGTAGAGCTCCCCGATGGTCTGACCTATATAGGCTATTCTTCTTTTTGGGATTGCGCACTCATTAAGGAGCTTATTGTGCCCAACAGCGTGCTTGAAATCAGCGCCGCAGCCTT
>JAFTRB010000146.1 GCA_017462445.1 Clostridia bacterium | reverse complement strand
CTTGGTTATAGGCAACTCGACCTCATACTTTTGTGAAAGCTCCATTGCCGCTTCAAGCGCATAATAGCCCTCGACTACCATACCTATTTCCTTTGCCGCCTCTTCGTAGGTCTTGCCTTGACCAATAAGAATTCCGCAGCGATTGTTTCGCGAGTGCATAGATGTACAGGTTACAATAAGATCGCCTACTCCTGCAAGCCCCATAAAGGTGCGTCTCTTGCAGCCCAGTGCCTGCCCCATTCGGTTTATCTCGGCTATACCGCGAGTTATAAGCATTGCCTGGGAATTGTCACCAAAGCCCATACCGCGATTGATGCCCGATGCAATTGCGATAATGTTTTTAAGCGCGCCGGCAATCTCCACTCCCATAATATCCGTATTAGTGTAAACTCGCATACAGGTGTTGGAGAACGCCTCGGCGATTTCAAAAGCCTTTTCTTCGTTCTCTGACGCCGCAACACAGGAGGTAGGAAGCCCCTGCGCAACCTCCTCTGCGTGTGTAGGCCCGGAGATGGCGGCTACGGTATACTCTACTTTCCTTGGTTGCCTATCCATTACATCTGTGATAATTTCGCTCATCGTTTTGAGCGTGCCACGCTCGATACCCTTTGTTGCGCTGGCAAGAATTGTGCCGTCCTCGACATAGGGCGCAATCCGCTCCACTGTGGAACGCATATATTCGCTGGCAACAACAAAGAGAATCATATCCTTGCCCGAGCATACCTCGCTTTCGCTCACGGTATATATTATTTCCGAGGGAATAACCGAGCCGGGTAAATTCCTGTGCCTGCCCGTTGCCCGAAGCTCATCTATCTCTCTTGCCACTGCCGACCAAAGCGTTACCTCGTGACTGTTCCTTGCCAAAAGCGCGGCAAGCGCAGTTCCCCATGTTCCGGCGCCCAATATTCCAATTTTCATATCTTATTCCTTTTTGTTTTGTTGTATTTTTTATTCTCGCATTTCCCGACTTTTCCCGCTCAACTACCATTATTTTGCCATTTTTTGAAGGTTTATCATTGAATTTTTACAGAAATGTCGGGAAATATAGAGTAGCGTATCTGTATACATTTCCGCTCCTCGATGTTTATGTACATTTGGATTCAATTATCCCTTACAATCATTGTATCATAATTTGTATCCTTTTGCAAGAAAATGGCGCAAATTAATAAATACTCGCCTCGGCGCGCCATTGCAATTAAAAGAAGCTTGTTGACAAATGTACTCTTTTGGTATAAAATATGTATATACATTTTTTAGGAGAAGCTATGAAAAAAATATTAAGCCTTGCGTTAATGGCGCTCGCTATGCCGCTGCTGCTTATTAGTGGCGGATGCGCCAATAATGCCAATCCCCAGGGCGAGGAGTATGTACTCACGGGTATAATTATTGCTGTTGGGGATAGAATTGAAATAGAGATTACATCAGGCGAATATGCCGAGGGGATATATCATATTATTCATTCGGGAGCAGAAATTCTCGATGAAGAGGGCAGACCTCTTTCTCTTAACGAGCTTTCGGTAGGCGATGAAATTGAGGTTATCTATGGCGGACAGGTAATGATGAGCTACCCTCCCCAGGTTGCCGCTATCAGAATTTCTAAAATATAAGTGGCTGCTTCATCGTGGCTACCCGTAAAAAAATGGCGAGGCATAGTGATTAATGCGCCTCGCCATTTATTATTTTTTAATGGATTAAAATATCAATTTCCCTTAAGCTTTTTTATACAATCCTCGCAACGGTATCCCTCAGAGCGAGCTCCATCTACATCGAGAAGGCACCTTCGAAGAGTTACATTCAATCTTCCACAGGCAAGGCAATAGCCCTGCTTCGGAGAACCCAGGATGCTTATAAGCCTTGTGCGGTTGTCCGACTGTTCTGTTGCTTGCGGCTCTGGCTCTGGCTCTGCTATGCTCAGCTCACTCGCCGGGATAGGCTCAGCCGCAGTCCTCTCAGGTCGAGGGGGTGTGGGCGCGTATTCTGTGGAGGGGCGTCTGTTCTGCATGGACCATCCGAGGTTGGAATTAAGCTCGCCAATCTCCTTATTGAGGTTGCTTAATTGCGCGCGAAGATTTTGGTTATCATCTACCAGCTGACCGAAGGCGTACATTGTCCAGGAGCCTATCCAGGATATAAGGAAGCCAACAACCAGAACTACAAAGGCTAAAAGAATAGTAATGCCCGGCTCGTAGGAGTCGGCAGAGGCAATTAATCCCGACACCCAAGCGATTACCGAGCAGGAAATTCCCACCCAACAAAGAATCTTTGCGAGTGCCATTATTTTTTTGCCAATGTTGCTAAACAAATTTTCCATAAAAACTCCTTTTTCTGCTATCAGCTATTATAGCACTAGTTTTTCATCTGTAAAATAATCGACCGGTATTCCTCAAAAAGTTGGTATTAAGCAAGCTCCATCAAGGATTTATATTATTCGATAAAGCTAAAGCCGCATCTCCAACACGATTTCGATTTCCTGTGCTTTGGTTGCTCAAATTGGCATTTTTCACAAACAATTGTGCCTCTATTTGTTACCGAAAACCTTCCTGCTAAACCTTGTAAAGCATCCTGCTCGGTCGTGATAGGTGATTCTCCTGTGCTTGATACCGTTGTTTGAGCTTCATCGGGAGAGGATTGCTTTTTTTCAGGCATCGGGCTAACTACCGGCTCTGCATGAGGCTTTTTCTCTCCAACCGCATCGGATTGAGTGCAAAGCCCACCATTGCTCCCGGCTAATGCAAAAATGCTCTTACTAAGCTCGGACAAATTTTCGTTTAAGACGGCTAACTGGTCTCTCATCGTTATATTTTCTTTTTTTATATCTACGATTTCCGCCCTCATATTTTGATTATCATCAATAACCTGACCGAAGGCGTACATCGTCCAGGAGCCTATCCAGGATATAAGGAAGCCAACGACCAGAACTACAAAGGCTAAAAGAATAGTAATGCCCGGCTCGTACGAATCGGCAGAGGCAATTAATCCTGACACCCAAGCGATTACCGAGCAGGCAATTCCCACCCAACAAAGAATCTTTGCGAGTGCCATTATTTTTTTGCCAATGTTGCTAAACAAATTTTCCATAAAAACCTCCGTTTTTTAACTTTCATTTTAACATTAT
>JAFTRB010000145.1 GCA_017462445.1 Clostridia bacterium | reverse complement strand
GAGGCCTGGGACTATGGCTTGCCTTGTGGGTGCAAGGCTTGCTTTGTGGGTTATCCTACACGGACCGTCGAGGTAACGAAGTGGCAGAACGGTAGTGAATTGCATTAATAATGCAAGAGCCGTTCTGTGACCGAGCCGCAGCGAGACCGCCGGTCCCTACAACACTAACCACTAACCACTGAACACTGAACACTGATCACTCCCCTACAACAATATACAAAGAAGTCCGCCTGCGCCCTCGTTGATAATCCTCTCCAGAGTCTCGCCCAGCTTCTCCCTTGATTCGTCGGGCATATTTGCAAGCTTGGAGGTCATTCCCTCGCTGACAAGATCATAGAGAGATTGCCCGAACATATTGCTCTCCCAGATTCCGCCGTCGCCCTCTGCCTCCTCGGTAAGGAACTTGACGATCTGCTCGCTCTGCTCGGCTGTGCCGACCATGGGGCAGAGGTCAGCGCGGATTCCTGTCTTGATCATATGTATAGACTCCGCATGCGCCGAGACCTTTACGCCATAAGCCGAGCCCTGCTTAACCACCTGTGGCTCCTCCAGAGTCATCTCGTCAGCCCCGGGCATAACTATTCCATAGCCCTTATTCTCCACATCCAGAAGAGCCGCCTCGATCCTCTTGTATTTCTTTGCCACCTGTGCAAGCTCGCGAACCGTTGCAAACAGCCGTCTTTCATTCGATACATCAATATCACAAAGCTCCGAGAGAGTCTCATAATAGCTTTCGTCGGAGAGGGGAAGAACAAGCCTGCCTGTTCCGTCGCCTGCATCCACCGACACGACCTCGACACCATCCATTTCGTTGGCAGTCCTTGCAATATCACCGATTCTTGCGGTTTTGTCACTGAATATGTCAATTTTCTCCATCAGCTCAGCTCTTAACGGATGCTCCTCGGGCAGCTCCTGGCACCAGTCAGGAAGCGAGAAGCGCAGCGAGCGGATGGGGAACTCATTCAGCGCCAGCCCCAATATCTCTCGCATATCATCTCCGTCAAGCTCCACGCAGCTAACAAGCGCCACAGGCGCGCCGTATTTTTCCTCCAGCTCCTCAGCAAGGGCGATAGCCCCCTCGCCTGCGGGGTTTACAGAGTTCAGCACAATGACAAAGGGTAAGCCCCTCGCCTTAAGCTCATCTACCACCCTTTCCTCCGCCGAGATGTAATTCTCTCTGGGTATCTCGGTTATGCTTCCGTCGGTCGTCACAAGAATACCGATGGTGGAATGCTCCGAGATCACCTTGGATGTGCCAAGCTCCGCCGCCTCGGCAAAGGACATCGGCTCCTCGCTCCAGGGCGTGTTTATAAGCCTCTCCTCGCCATCCTCTTTAGCGCCGAGAGCGCCCTCTACCATATCGCCGACGCAGTCGATAAGCTTCACATTCAGCTCGGTGGCGTCCCCGATTTTTATTCTTACCGCCTCGTCGGGTACAAACTTTGGCTCGGTTGTCATAACCGTCTTACCGTTTGCGCTCTGGGGAATTTGATCCTGCGCTCTGTCGCGGTCAAACTCGTTTTCAATATTAGGCAGCACCACCGCATCTAAAAAGCGGCGAATAAATGTGCTTTTTCCCGTCCTGACCGGGCCGACGACACCGATATATACGTCGCTGTCCGTGCGGCTTACGATATCCTGATACAGATGGGTCTGTTCCATGCCTCATCCCTCCTACACCAGTTCT
>JAFTRB010000144.1 GCA_017462445.1 Clostridia bacterium | reverse complement strand
TGAGGGGAAGGGGGACCGCACCGCGGTGGATGAGGTGCCCCGAGCCTGGCTAACCGCCAAAGTCCCCTCCATCTTACAAAATCACCCATACGAAAGCCTTCCCCTTGAGGGGAAGGGGGACCGCACCGCGGTGGATGAGGTGTCCCGAGCCGGGCAACCACCAAAGCCCCCCTCCAAGCTTTAAGGTCCCATCTCCTTGTAGGGACGGGCGTCCTCGACCGTCCGTTCACCGGGCAACCAAATACCACCAACTTCCTATTGATTTTTTATACTTGTTATGTTAAAATATATCTATCAAATTACAGAGGCAGGACATATCCGTGCAATTGACTCAGGAAAAATATGACTATTATGTAAAAATACTGAAGGACGAGCTGATACCCGCTATGGGCTGTACCGAGCCTATTGCAATCGCATACGCATCAGCAAAGGCGAGGGACACTCTCGGTGGCTTTCCCGAGAGCTGCGAGATCTCGGTCAGCGGAAATATAATCAAGAACGCCAAGAGCGTTGTTGTTCCCCACACGGGTGGGCTTAAGGGTATAGAGGCCGCCTTGGTTGCAGGACTTGTTGGCGGTAGAAGCGAGGCAAGGCTCGAGGTTTTAAGCGAGGTTTCGACAGAGCAGATTGCCAAAATGCGAGATGTAAGAGATACTCTTCCAATAAAGGTTCTTCTCTCCGAGAGCGACTTTCCCTTTGATATCTGCGTCAGGCTGTATAGGGGAGAGGATTCCTCTCTTGTTCGCATAGTCGGCAGACACACCAACATTGTGGAAATTCAAAGGAACGGCGAAATCCTGTATAGCATTGAGCATAGCGAGAACACCAAGCAGGAAAAAAGAGAGCTTTCGGTTGCCGAGATTCTGGAGTTTGCCAACACAGTGAATATCGAGGATGTAAAGCCTACTCTCAAGCGCCAGATCGACTACAATATGGCGATAGCGCGCGAGGGCCTTAGTGGCGAGTGGGGTGCCTCTGTCGGAAAGGTTTATCTCGCCTGCTATAATGACGATGTCAGCGTTCGCGCCAAGGCATATGCAGCCGCAGGAAGCGACGCAAGAATGAATGGCTGTGAGCTTCCCGTTATTATAAATTCCGGTAGCGGCAACCAGGGAATGACCGCCTCGATTCCCGTTTATATCTACTGGGAGGATATGGGATTAAGCGAGGAAATGCTTTATAGGGCCCTATGCGTGTCAAATCTTTTGACCCTCCATGTAAAATATGGCATAGGCACACTCTCCGCCTATTGCGGTGCTGTTGCCGCGGGAGCCTGCGCAGGCTGCGGCATTGCCTACCTCCACGGAGGCGGCTTCCGCGAGATTGCCCACACCCTGGTAAACGCTCTTGCGATAGACTCCGGACTTATATGTGACGGAGCAAAGGCTAGCTGCGCTGCGAAGATTGCCACTGCAGTTGAAAACGGCATTTTAGGCTATTACATCTTCAAGACGGGCCGACAGTTCGTTGGCGGTGACGGAATTGTCAAGAAGGGCGTGGAGAACACCATTGACAGTGTTACCAGGCTTGCCCGCGAGGGAATGACCGTAACCGACAGGGAAATTCTTGCAATAATGATGGATGAATAAGCAAATATACTCTTTGGAGAACCTATGATAAAAATGAATAGAGTGGTAAGCGGAGCTGTTTGTCTGCTCCTTGCCCTCTTGCTTATCGCCGTGCCGGTGCTTGCCACCTGTGTCGGCGCTGCCGAGGGGGGATATGACTATTCTCGCCCCGCCTCTGCCCATAATGTAACCGTTTCGTCGGACGAGCTTCTCGCCACATATCTTGGCTCACCTCTGTCCGATGCCGAGCGCGATTATCTCGCCCTCCACGGTGGCATAGAGCTTAAATACGATAACGGAATTACCACCTCGGTGGTGGCAACCCATTACGAAAACGGCACACTCGAGGTATCAGCGCTCGAATATTCCTATACCGGCGAGGGCGGAAGTCGGGTTGCCTGGATACCCAAGAGTTTAACGCTTGGCGCAGATACGCATCCTTTGAGCTACATAGACGGTAGCTATCGGGCTACGGTTGACGAGGTCGATGGCGAGCTGGAGAGCATAACAGTTTGCTATGAGCTTGACCTTGTAATTTCACCCGAGGATATGTCGGCTCTTGCGAATAAGGCATATATAGATGCACCAACCGTTGCCGAGGAAATCAGCAAGGCTACCGCTGAATATCAGCGCCTTAAGGCGGAATATGACGCAAATGTAATAGCCTATGACGAGTATTTGAAGGCGCTCGCCACTTATGAGAGCGAATACGCTGCCTACACCGACTATCTTTCAAGAAAGAAAATATACGACGATGCCTATGCCGAGTACACGGCGTACCTGAAGGCGCTTTCCGAATATGAGGAGGCAACAGAGCGGTACGAGGAATACAAGAGAGCTATGGAGGAATACAACATAGCTTATGAAAGCTATAAGCAGTATCTCTCCGTCCTTGCGGAGTACAACGGAAAAAAAGAAAAATA
>JAFTRB010000143.1 GCA_017462445.1 Clostridia bacterium | reverse complement strand
CGAGGTCCCCTCCCCCTTCGTGCCGGAGCAGCTTTCGGTTTCTATAATGGATAGGATAAGCCTCCGCTATTCGGAGCGGGAGCGGACTCTGCCTGCGGTATGCGCGGCTGTCGCGGCAACAATGATTCCTAAGCGGGGCAACTATATGGTATTCTCCCCCTCCTTTGAATACTCCAATGCTCTGGCGGATATCTTCAAGAGGAAGTACCCTAAGCTACGCGTGCTTATTCAGGAGCAGGGAATGAGTCGGGAGGAGCGGGATAATTTTATTCGGGAGTTTGACGAAAACCGCGACGGTTATCTCGTTGGCTTCTGTGTAATGGGCGGCGCAATGTCGGAGGGTATAGATCTTGTCGGCAAAAGTCTGATTGGCGCGGTTGTTATTGGCATTGGAATGCCCTCTCTCTCCTATGAAAGAGAGGCTATGGCAGACTACTTCCAGTCCAAATATGACAGCGGAAAGGAATATGCCTACATTTATCCCGGAATGAACCGAGTCTTTCAGGCGGCGGGGAGAGTTATCCGCAGTGAGGGCGACCGAGGGATAATCGTTCTGATAGATGACCGCTTTAGTGACCCGATATATAAAAAAAGCATACCCACCCTTTGGCGCGGTATGCAATATGTCGAGGACCACAAATCTCTTAAGGAAAGAATTGTCGCCTTCTGGGAGGATATCGACAAGGAGGAGCTTGACATATGAAAATAGCAGGAAGGGGCTTTGCCGCTTCCTGCTATTTTTTATTAATACCGCTCGATAAGCCCGAGGGTGAGGGCTGTTGAAATCTTGGTGGCTATGGGCAAGAAGGTAGGATAGTCCATGCTTGCGACTCCGTCTGCCGAGTCGGAAATAGCGCGAATAACTACACACGGGGTGGCATTAACAAAGGCGACCTGCGCAATTGCTCCACCCTCCATCTCGCAGGCGGATGCGCCAAAGCGCTCTACGATCTTCGCCTTATCTGCGCCCTCGGCAATAAACCTGTCACCGGTGGCAACCGTGCCGACGAGGAAATTAATCCCCTTCTCACGGGCAAGAGAGGACAGAATCCCATTAGCGCGCCCGTCGCACTCGAAATAGATTTTGTTTATACCGGAAACAAGACCTATCGGGTCTCCCAGGGGGGAGGTGTCCATATCGTGCTGTACCAGCCTCTCGGCGAAAACGATATCACAGGGAGCAAGACCGGGGGCAAGCGCGCCGCCGACTCCGCTGTTTATAAGAAGCGAGGGGGAAAACCTGATAATCATCGCCTCGGCGCATAGGGCGGCAAATACCTTGCCGACTCCGCATTTTGCTACAACAACCGCCTTACCGGATATATAACCGTAATTGAATTCAATACCGCTTACAGTCGCTTCCCTTCTGTCCTCCAGCCTGTCAATAATGCTGGCAACCTCGTCCGAAAGAGCGCCGATTACACCAATATCAGCCTTAAAGCTCATAATAATCTCTCCATTTCCTTTACGCGGGGTAGGACATATCAAAGTCCCTGCTCTCAAGCACCGCAAGATAACGGCGGCATTCCTCTTTGCCCTTTTCCAAATCAAGCTCCAAATAGTTACCGCACTCGACCCGTGATGCGCCGGGCATCGGACCGTCATAAACCAAAATCTTTTTCAGAACATTTTTTACAAGGGCAAGCGCCTCCCCGCCGCTTGTATCACGCAGGAGGAGATAGAAGCCTGTGCGACAGCCCATCGGCCCAAAATAGATTACCCTGTCTCCCGCCGAGGAGGAGCGCACGAAGGTGGCAAAGAGATGCTCCACCGAGTGCATCGTAACATTATCCATATAATCGCCGGCATTCGGCACGCGCGTTCTCAGATCATAGGTGTACACATCGCCGTCTACCCTTGAAAGATATATCCCCTCGGTTATCTTGTTGTGGTCCACCGAGAAGGAGGCTATTCTCTTTAATACTTCCATTTGCTTCTTAT
>JAFTRB010000142.1 GCA_017462445.1 Clostridia bacterium | reverse complement strand
CGAGTCGAAGCTTTGCGTAGCGCAGGCGGAGCAAAGCCGAGGAACGAAGTGACGAAGGGATCTAGTATGGGTTATAGCCAAACTATCCTTTTGTTGCTATTCGATACCAAAGAAAGAGATCCTTCGACTCCACTCCGTTCCGCTCAGGATGACAGGTCGAGAGCATTTCTACAACAACTCACTTTGCCAATAGGCAAAACTTCACTTCGATAGAAACTTCACTTTGCCATGAGGCAAAACTTCACTTGCGAAGCAAACTTCACCCATTCAGGAGTTCCTTCGACTTCGCTCAGGATGGCAGTAACGCCCTGCAGCTTTGCACGCGTAGTAAAAAACAACAAAATCACCGCATAATAATTCAATTGTATATTGTAACACATATTTGTAAACAAATCAATAACAAAATAAAATTAATTTATAAAATAATATAAATATGCTATTCTCCCCTCGTCTATTGACAAAACCATAATTCTTTGATAGAATTAATGTAGCAACCCTTACAGAAACCAAAGGGACAGCTTCCGCAAAAAGGCGCTATACCTTCGGAAGCGCGAAAGGATCGATATAATGACCGAAGAAAGCAAAGCAAGGATAAAAGGGATAGCCAAGGATATCGCTGTCGACCTGTTCCGCGGGCTTATCGTTTATCTCTCCTTCCTTCTTGTTTACGGCATACTCTCCGCCCTCTTTATAAACGGCTGCGGAGGCATTGCCAAGGAATTCAACTACAACTACCAGCCCTTCTATATCGCGGTGAGCTTAGCGCTCCCCCTCCCCTTCTTCTCACTGGTTCGCGCCTTTGAGCTTTATGACAAATCCGCCCAGGCGGCATTCCCCTTTGACAGTATCAAAAAATACGGCTTTATAACCGGGCTTCGCATCCTCTTCACCACGGGGCCGCTTCTTCGCAAGCTCCTCACACAGGTGGCGGTTATTGCCCTGTTTTTGCTCCTGTTCCCCTATCGGCTGGGATACAGCTTCATCGTCGCCTCCTTCTACCCCAAGGGCGGAGCGCACCCAGGGGATGTAGCGCTGATTATCCTCGGCATCCTGCTACCCGTGTTGATTATTCTCACAATTTTAGCTAAATGCTCCGCTCACAAGTGGTGGATCATCTCACCCTCGGATAAGCAAAAGGCTATCCTCACCCACAAGCACCCGAACATTCGTACCCTCCTTGAGGGGCTGAAAATTCTTGCCATCTACGGCATATCCTTCCCCCTTCTTCCGGCGGTAATTATGATGACAATCTCGATGGTTCTTACCTTCGGCATCTTCACCCTCTGGATGTGGATTGCGCTTATCGCATTCATTATTCTGTTTATAGTAATCCGTATACTGAGAGCCGTCCTTGCAAGGCGCAGATATGTAAAAAAGCTCCTTGCTACCCTGAAGGCAAACGGCTACACCGTATCAAAAATTAAGCGACCGATCCTATCGGTTCTTCGGCCTCTTGCAGGCACAGACTTCACCGCCGAAAGAGACGGCAGGGTGTATAGCATCAAGCTTATGGGGCACACAAACCGAAAAAGTCCAACCTTCATATCGCCAAACGGCTATGTTACGGTAAAAAAGTCCATATCACTCTTAAAAATGCCGCTCTTCTACATAATGACCGACACCGACTACCGTATGGAGGGCGAGAACAAAATTGTTATCTTCACTCCTATGCCAAGAGCGGTTTACATAAACTGGGGCAGAACAGATATTGCGCCCGACGACGGCGAGGGAGCAGCCGAGGGAGGCGGAGCCTTCATGATGGGAATTATGGCAGGCGGCGGAATTAAGCAGCGCTCGCGCGGAAGCACGGTACACGGTCCAGGCTATGTGTCGGACGTGGACAGGGGAATAATCAAGCCCTTTGAAACCGGAGAGCGAATAGGCGAATATAAGTTCTTCACGCCCGAGGGCTTTCTCAGCGCCGTTGACAACAATTGTCTGGATAGATAATAAAGTGGTGAGAAAACCCAAGTAACCAAGCAAAACAAAGGGCCTGCGCCACAATACCCCGACATAGATAGAATAAAAGTGGGGATATATCCCCTAAAAAAAGCAAAAAATCAAAGAAAAGAGTAGATACAAACGCAGGACAAAGCCTCGGTATCTACTCTTTGTTTTTCAATCAGCTTTTAATTTTTAGAAATCCGGGTTTTTTGGAAAGCGTTTTAGAAATGTGGGGAAGCAACCCCAATTATTCCCCGATAATTCAGACCAATGTGGGAGTAGTAATCTCCAAAAGCAGACATTTACAGCGGAAAGTGGGGATTTGGTGCTGACAAAAAATCGAATTATGTCCCGAGTGGGGTAAAATGACCCGTAAAACACACAGCTCCGTCATTAAGTGGGGAAAGGAGGAGGTAAAGGGATAAATACAAGACGGGCGGTGGGGCGATTATTCTTTTTTATCCTTTCCAACCTCGCTGGGCGAATAGCCAAAATACTCCTTGAAGGCGCGCGAAAAGGTATAGACCGAGGAATAGCCGAGAGCCTGACCGACTCCGCCCACGGTAGTCCCTCTTTCAAGCAGCAGAAGCCTTGCAACCTGGAGCCGCCTTCTGCGATAGTAGGCGGCAAGCGTCTCGCCCGTAACGCCGGCAAAAAGATTGGATAGATAATTGTAGCTGTATCTGAACTCCTCGCTAAGCTCGGTCAAGCTCCTTAATGTATAGATATGGCTATCAATATAGCTCATCACCCTATAACAAAACAGCTCCCTGTCGCCGCCCACCTCGGCAGGTCTTTTCTGCGCGCTCTCATACTCTCTGATTATGTAAACAATTATTTGCGCAAGATAGGACGAAAGAAGGGTATCCGAGCATAGCGAGTCACCTTCCATCTCGCCGATTATAAGCGAGATAAGCTCGGCAATTCTGTTGTTTTTTATAACACGGGTGTCGGGTGAGTGGTAATTTACATATATTTTCTCAAGCTTCTCGGCAAGGGCAGCATCCTCGCATTTCACCGCTAAAAAGTCGTAATGAAGCGGCTCATCCGCCCCCGAGGAAATCGAGTGCATATCCCCGGGAAAGGAAAGGTGAATATCGCCGCGCGCGATCGGTGTTCCTACTCCGTTTGTGTACGAAATTCCCTCGCCCCTCGTGGCAACCGTCAGCTCGATATAATCACGCTGTATATGCTCGACAATTGAGCTTCCCGGCGTACAGTATCTGCGCCCAACCTGATATATGGCAAACCTCTCCACCCTCATCGGCTCAGGCATATAATAGTCAAGATGGTACAGGCTCTCTTTTCTCGCATACAAAACCGCGTCCATATTTACTCCTTTTGCATTGTACATCGCTAATTTTTGGCACATAACATTTGCTCGGGCAGCCACATTGATCCGTGTGGGATAAGCCGCAGGGAAAGTGGTCAGTGGTCAGTGTTCAGTGGTCAGTGTTCAGTGGTCAGTG
>JAFTRB010000141.1 GCA_017462445.1 Clostridia bacterium | reverse complement strand
TTTCTGTACAAGATGAATTGCAAATCCTGCGATCTCGTCCTTGAAGTAAACGAACTTAGGCTTGCCTGTTTTTGCATCGTAGGTGATGCTGCTCTCATCGAACTCAAAGCCCATTCTTGTGAAGTAAGCAATCGCGCGGTCAACAAAGTTGGTGCGGATGCCGATGTGGCCGTGTGCGCCGGGGCCCTTGCTGTGCATAAGCTCGAACGCCTCGCCTGCGAAGGTGGACTTGCTGGTCTCGCGCAGGGGCATACCGAACATAAGCGAGAAGAGCTTTGCTCCCTTTTCTGCCTCTTCCTTGGAATCGTTGTTGATACCGATGTGGGTGAACTCGAGGCCGAGCATAGCCTTCACTGCATTTCTTGTAAGAGCGGTGATCTCGTCCCACTTCTTTTCCTTGATAAGCTCATCCTTAACCATGAAGGAGCCGCCGCAGGCAACGATCTTGTTGAACTTGAGGTAGTCAAGAAGGTTGTCAGCATTGAGTCCGCCGGTAGGCATAAAGGTAAGCTGACCGTAGGGAGCGGCCATAGCCTTAAGCATCTTAAGACCGCCCGCAGCCTCGGCAGGGAAGAATTTAACGGTGGTAAGTCCAAGCTCGAGAGCCGCCTCTACATCGGAGGGGTTAGAGCAGCCGGGGAGCATGGGAACGCCCTTGCTCAGGCAGTAGGATGTAACCTTGGGGTTAAGACCGGGGGAAACGAGGAACTTTGAGCCTGCGGCGATGGCTGCGTCAACCTGCTCGGTGGTAAGCACAGTGCCCGCGCCAACAAGCATCTCGGGGAATGCCTCGGTAATATTTTTGATAGCCTCAGCAGCGCACTTGGTGCGGAAGGTTATCTCGGCAGCGGGAAGACCGCCGTCGATAAGAGCCTTTGCAAGCGGAACCGCATCGTCAGGGTTCTCAATCTTGATAACCGGGATAAGGCCAATGGAGTAGAGTTCTTTAATCATGTCGTTCATCAGAGTTTCTCCTCTATGTATTTTTATTTTCCTCATATATTGTACTATAATATCCGCCCCCTTTCAATTGCAAATATTGACATTACCATTGCAAAAATTGATATGCTGTGCGCCCGGGTATTTTCCTTTTTCCCTGACGGGGAGGATAGCTATCCTCTGACTGCAAAAAGACGCATATTAAAAAAATAAATATTGCAATTGCTCGAAATATATGTTAAAATAGTATTTGTAAAAATGTATTCTTCGATAATCCTACAAAAGGAGGAACAAAAATGTATTTTGACCTATCGCACAATCGCATCCTGGAGAGTGCGCTGAGCCCCGCCTTCCGCGAGGCGTTGGAGAGCATCCTTGCCCCCAAGCTCAGAACCATATATGGCGACGGAATAGAGGGAGTTACAATGTATGAGGACTTCCTTGCCGACGACCTTGTTGTGGACGGCGAGTGCTACTATCCCCTGACAGTGACCACCGCCTCCGGTACGCACCAAAGATGGATTAAATGGAACATTGAAAATAAAAAGCAATTTGAAAGCGGTAATCCCTATGCCTACATAGGAGAGGAGCCGCTGGAGCTTCTTCTTGCCGACATCCTCCCCGATGGGTTGAAGGATAAGGTTTTTGGCAGAGCGATAGACTACGAAAAGAGGACAATATCCCTCCGAGTGGATACCGTCGGTGATCCTATGGTGCTTGTCGGTAAGTATTCGCAGAGCTTTGTTGACGAGATGGCTCGGCAGATCACCCTGGCAATAGAGCGCACAATGGGAGTGGAGGGCTTGGCAGACTCTACAATCGAGCTTCGTCTCACCTTCGCCACGGGTAGCTTTATGGAGCATACCTCGGACAATGTGACCTACCATCGACTTCTGCTTACCGACAAGGGCTGTCAGGCTCGTGATTTTTGGGTTAAGTGGACAAGGTTGGATAGCGACAAGGGCTACACCGTCTCCGACCATCCCGCCCCCGGAAGCATCCTCTTCGAGATAGGCGAGGGCGTTCCGCAGAAGATAAGAGAGAAGGAGTTCCGCTTCCTCTGCCGTACCGACCCCGATAAATATCAGGCGGCAATGGGCAAGCGTACAGCCACCGAGTGGCGCAGCCTTATCAAGAGAGCGATAAAGAATGGCG
The DNA here is from genome assembly GCA_017462445.1 of Clostridia bacterium. Next base: position 14,892 of record JAFTRB010000141.1, on the reverse strand, counting down.
ATCTTATCCGCGTGGCAACCGATATCGAGCTTGCCACCCATGCAGACCGTCTGGCGGACAAGCTTCGTGAGATAGCAGGGAATTCTGCTCCTGTGGCAGAAGCGCCCATAGAGACTCCCACCGTAGCAGAAGCACCACAGGAGGATAGCTTTGAGAGCGAGCTTGATGTAATGCTCAGGCGCACCCTTGGCGAGGAAGCGGATTTCAAGCCCGATTTCTCAGGACTCAGACTCGGTGATGATAGCGAGGCGCTCTTCGCGTCGAATACCGTCCCGGATGACCCCTTCGATGAGGATGTGGAGTCTACCGATGAGCTTGATACCCTCGATTCTGACGGGGAGGAGGACGAGCCTTTAGCCGAGGAGCCGCTGATAGCTCCTGTTATATCCCTGGAAAGAGATATCCCCGATGACGAGTATCCTACTTATATCCCCGACGAGGACCCGTCAGGCGAGCCTGTATTCACCGCTCCCGATGCTATTGATTACACCGGAACCGTAGTTGAGGAACGCATCGTTACTGTTGTTGATGAGGAGGCGGTTCGCGCCGCAAGAGAGCGCGAGGAGGAGGCGCGTCAGCGCCTGGAGATAGAGGCAAATGCCAGGGCCAAGGCAGAGGAGGAGGCAAGACTTCTCCGCGAGGAAAGGGAGCGCATCCGTGCCGAATACGAAATGCTCCTTGCCGAGAAGAGAGCCCGCGAGGAGAGAGAGCAGAGAGCAGCCGAGGAGGCAAGGCTTGCCGAGGAAAGGCGTATAGCCGAGGATAGAGCAAGAGCCGAGGCCCTTGAAAGAGAGCGGCTCGCAAAGGAGCAACGTGAAAGAGAAGAGGAGCTGGAGCGCATCCGTGTTGCCGAGGCTGCAAGAATAGCTATTGAGGAGCAGCGCCGCATCGAGGCAGAGAGAGCCGAGAGGGAGGCGATAGCTCGCGAGGAGATACTTCGCGCCGAGAGAGAAAGACTTGCTCGCGAGGAGGCAGAGCGCCGCGAGGCGGAGGCAAGAATGGAGGCTGAGCGCCGCCGTGTGGAGGAGCAGGCAAGGCAGAGAGCCTTCCGCCCTGTTGTCCCCGAGGTGGAGATCGTCACCAAGCACGCCAAGATTCTCTTCCGCCGCAACATCGATATGAACATAATCAAGCGAATTCGCGAGATTGTGGAAGCAACTCTTATCTCCGAGGGCAAGGCAAGCCTCAACATCCATATGAAGGCCTATTCCACCGACTCCTATACCATAAACCTTGACATCAAGGTGCCCTCCACCGAGGTCGAGCTTGTTGTAACCATCGTCAAGGCGATAGGTAACGGCGGGCTTGGAATAACCAAGATTATCCTTGAGTGACAGATTTCCGGCGGCCGCGCCCACGGATTGAATAATACCATTTTTAGGAATAGCATTAAAAGCTAATGATTTAGCCCGACTTCATTTACGGAGTCGGGCTTTGTTTCTGTCAGCGATTAGTGGGTAGTGTTGGATTGCACACAGAGCAAGTCTGCCGTGTCACTACGGAGAGCGAATGCGGCCGAAGGATATCTTGAAGCATTGCAGTGAATACCCCTGCAACGCTCGGGCGGAGAGGGCATAGTCATTCCGAAGGCACTATCTCAGGGCAGCTCTATTGCCAGGGTTATGTATAGCTTTCCGCCGAGACGCTCGGTATACTCCCTTGTTTTAACCCCTGTGGAGCGAAGATTGGAGAGGCTCTCCTTTAATACTTCAAGGAACCTATCGAGCGAGAGGGAGGGAGAAAGCCCGAGGAGTCCCTTTGGCAAATCTGCCTCGCGGAGTAATTCAACTACCGCCTCGCATTCCCTCACGTTCAGCCCCATTTCAATAGTCCTTCTCAGCGCCTCTAGCCTCTTTTCCTTGCTATCAAGCCTCAGTACGGCGCGCGCATGCCTCTCGGTAAGCTTGCTTTCCTGAATAAGCTCAACCTCCTCCTTCTCCAGTTTAAGCAGCCTCAGCTTATTTGCCACATATGACTGACTTACGCCAAGCCTCTCTGCCAGCTCATCCTGGGTAATTCCGCAGAGCTTAAGCGTTGCTACCATTGCCCTTGCCTCGTCAAACATATCAAGCCTGTCTTTTGTCATTTTTCGCCTCCGTCGCTTTTTGTTTTTTCTATTATACCTCCACCCGTGTGAAATAAATAGGGAAATAGGTCGCATTGTCGATACCTGCGACAACTTAACAAAAAAATGGGAGCGAGACACGGATAAACCGCGCCTCGCTCATTTGTTTTGTTTACAGTAAGCCCCGACAAAGTAGCTGAATGTAAATAATTATTTACTTATATCTATAAAGGCTTCTTTGATATCTGCGCATAGGGGCGCGGATAATTAGCGGGACATCTTTCCTTCTTATCTATAATTATCAGAGGGTGGGATAGCTCCTCGCCGCCGTGCCTTAAAGTGATCATCTCAACCCTGGCGCCTCTTCCGCCCAGGGTGGCAATGGCCTTTTTTGCAGCCGCCAGCTCGAATTCCGCGTTCTTCCCCTTCATAGCGATAAATTTACCGCCAACCCTGACATAGGGCATACACAGCTCGGTTAGTATTCTCATCTCTGCAACCGCTCTTGCAGTAACGATGTCAAAGCCTTCGCGCAGCTCGGGCATTCTTCCTCCGTCCTCCGCGCGCATCGCAATGGCAGTGACATTTTTCAGCCCCAGAAGAGCGGCTGTTCCCTCCACATACGCAATTCGCTTTGCTGTGGAGTCGATGGCGGTAATACTGAGGTCCGGGCGGAGAATTGCCAGGGGGAGCGTCGGGAAGCCTGCTCCGCAGCCAATGTCAGCCAGCCTTGCTCCCTTTGGGAGTCTTGCCGCCAGTGTTGCGCAATCCAGATAGTGGTTCAGGATTATCTTTGAAGGCTCGGTAATTGCCGTGAGGTTATACTTCTCATTCTCCTCAAGCATTCTTACGGTCAAAAGATAAAAGCTCTCGCAGGTCTCAAGACTCAGCATTCCGCCAAGCCCGTTTGCCCCGAAGCAGGCATTTATCTCGGAAATGAATTTTGATTTATCTATAGTCATACGCTTCTCCGGAAATTTGATATACCTATTTTAACCGATAATTCCTTTATTGTCAATATGATAGGTGCGATAATATTTCACAGTGTATATTCCCGATAACTGTTGACAACGGTATTTGCATTTGCTAAAATTATAATATATAAAGCAAGGAGGCATTATGGACATTTCTTTGGTAGATAAAAATTTTAGGATTGAAACAAATATTTCTCGCCCGGGCCTTAGCTTTGTGTCGGCGCTTGACAGTCGCTTTTCGCTCCACGGTGTCTTTCACGATGGCGAGAGATTTCTTCGACTGCCCCGGGATGTGGCCGAGAGGACAAGCGCGGGAGTTGCCGCTCTGAACGGGCATACCGCAGGAGGCAGAATTCGATTCGTTACCGACAGCCCGTATGTAGTGATAAAGGCTTTTATACCTGAGCCGGCTATAATGATGCATATGGCATATACAGGTCAGGCGGGGATTGATGTGTACCTGAAGAAGGACGGAGTTGAAAAGTATCGCGCCAGCATTATCCCAGCCTACAAAAGCGAGCCAAATCTCTCCTATGAGGGAGTTATTGACCTTGGCGAGGGGGAGAAGGAGCTTACCCTGAATATGCCTCTATACCAGTGCGTGAGCCAAATATATATTGGGCTATCTGAGGGCTCGGTTACTCGCCCCGCACCGAAATACAGAGTGGACAAGCCGATAGTCTACTACGGCTCCTCCATAACCCAGGGCGGCTGCGCCTCAAGACCGGGAATGTCCTACCAGGCAATTCTCTCGCGAATGCTTGATGCTGACCACATCAATCTTGGCTTCTCGGGAAATGCGCACGGAGAACTGACAATGGCAGAATACATCGGCACTCTTGATATGAGCGTCTTTGTGCTTGATTATGACCACAATGCGCCGACACCTGAGCATTTGCAAAGAACGCACAAGCCGTTTTTTGATGCCTTCAGGCGGCTTCAGCCAACAACTCCTGTGCTTATGCTGGGAGCGCCCAATGAAGTAGCAAACAGGGAAGAGAGATATCAAATAATTAAAAACACATTTGACTGCGCCAGGGCGTCCGCAGACCGTAATGTTTACTTTATAGACGGCAGGGAACTAATGAGCATATGCGGCCAGGACGGAACGGTTGACGGCTGCCATCCCACCGACCTCGGCTTCTTTATGATGGCACAGAGGATATACCCCGTGTTAAATGAAATACTGAAAAATTATAAATAATGTAAATAGTTAGTTACATAATAACAGGAGAGAAAATGAAGAAAAAGCAGAAAGTGATTGCGCTTATCGCCCATGATAACAAAAAGCACGATATAGTTGCCTGGGCGCTTAAAAACAAGGAGAAGCTAGCGGAGTATCAGCTCTGCGGAACAGGAACAACGGCAAGACTGATAGAGGAAGCGACAGGGCTTACCGTAAAAGGATATCTCTCAGGCCCTCTTGGCGGAGATCTGCAGATTGGCGCTAAGGCGGCGGAGGGGGAAATAGATAAGATAATCTTCTTCTGGGATCCTCTGTCAAGTCAGCCTCACGACCCGGATGTTAAGGCGCTCCTTCGCATCGCGGTGGTGTATGATATTCCAATCGCTACGAACAGGGCGACGGCAAATCTTCTGCTTTGACTTTCAAGGCATAAAAAGAGCTTGGCATCACTTAGTTGTGAGTGCTCCAAGCTCTTTTTTCTATGCCTCTTAGATTATTTTGAGATTATAAGATTATATTTCACCGAGTAATCCTCGTACAGCCGTGTATACTCATCGTCGCCGTCTCTTAAGCTTATTGTGTAGCCGTGCATATCCAGGCTTGCATTGGCTATTTCTATAAGACAGCCGGCTATGTTCGAGCAGTGGTCGGAGATTCTCTCCAGGTCGGTCAGTACATCGTTCAGTATAAAGCCAAGCTCGACGGTGCATTCGTTGTTCTTTAGTCTCGAAATGTGAGAGAGGCGTACATCGCTTACTAGTTCATCAATTACCTCCTCGAGCGGCTCGACCCTTCTTGCCTTCTCCAGGTTTTCGGTGGTATAGGCCTCTATGGCGAGAGAAAGGATTTCCTCGGTAGCGCAGAGAACAACATTCAATTCTCTGATTGCCTCGTCAGAGAAGCTAAGCTCCTTGCTTGCCATTTCCTCTGCCGACTCACAGAGATTGACCGCGTGGTCGGTAAGCCGCTCCAGATCGTTTATCGAGTGGAGCAGTTTTGTTACCTCGTGGGAGTCCTTCTCCGTAAGATCTCTTCCCGTTACCTTGAGCAGGTATGAGCCTATCTGGTCCTCAAATTCGTCACCACGGTCCTCGAATTTCCTGACCGTTTCTCCGTTTGCGGGGGTATATTTATCTCTGAGCATTCCTACGGCGCAGCTTATGGAAGCCTTTGCTTCCTGTGCCATCTCATAGGTAGCCTTCTTGACTGCATCAATTGCAAAGGTGGGCGTGTCGAGGAGCCTGTCATCAAAGCGGCTGTTCTTTTCCTTCTCCTTGCCATCACGGATGATGAGATAGGATAGCTTTTCAAGCTGCTTGCCGAAGGGGAGTAGCAGGGCGGTGCAGACAAGGTTGAAGGCGGTGTGCGCTATGGCGATTCCTGCCGCATCAACAGGTCCCTCGAGGAACTCTGCCACCGGAGCAACCGTTGCCTTAACTATGATAAAAGCGGTCAGCAGAACTACTGTACCGATAATGTTGAAGCAGAGATGCACTATTCCAACGCGCTTGGCATTTTTGTTTGCGCCTGCCGAGGAGATCATCGCGGTAACACAAGTACCGATGTTCTGTCCCATAATGATCGGGATTGCATTTCCAAAGGTCACGGCGCCTGTGCTGAGCGCAAGAGACTGAAGAATACCGACCGAGGCGGAGGAGGATTGAATTATTGCTGTAACGCCCGCTCCTGCCAAAACACCGAGAATGGGGTTGGAGAGCCCCTCAAAGAGCGAGACAAATTCGGGTACATTCTTAAGCGGCGCGACGGCGTCAGACATAATATCCATACCGTAGATAAGCACCGAGAAGCCTAAGAGGATCATTCCGATATCCTTTTTCTTCGGGCTCTTCATGAATACAAAGAGCACAACTCCGATGATGGCGAGAATAGCGGTGAAGTTGACCGGCTTCAGCATAGTCATAAGGAGGTTATCTCCCTCAATTCCCGTGAGCGAGAGAATCCAGGAGGTGATGGTCGTGCCGACATTTGCGCCCATGATAATCGGGATTGCGCCCGAGAGCGTCATAAGCCCCGAGTTTACAAAGCCAACCAGCATAACCGTTGTAGCCGAGGAGGACTGGATTATTGCGGTAACACCCGCGCCAAGCAGAAAGCCGGTTATCGGATTGCCTGTCAGTCTGCTCAGCATTGTTTTGAGACTGTTTCCCGCGCTTTTCTCGAGGGCATCGCCCATAACCTGCATTCCGAAGAGGAAGAGGGAAACGCCACCGATAAAGAACAAAATGTTTTCGATAGTCATGATTATTCCTTTCTGTATCTGAATTGATAGAATAAATTTTGCCGTATGACACCATTTTACCAAAGCAATGTAAAATCAAAAATCCTATTACGGTAAAAAATTGGTGAAATATCTTTGCTCTTTGTTAAATATCTGTAAACCAATCGGCATTTCATATAAAAAACGGCCCATATTACTGTAAAAAATATATAATTGAAAAAATCGGGCGCGTGTGATAAAATAAAAGAAAAGCTTTTACCTCGGAGGTGCTTTATGAATACTTTTGAAAAAGCTGAATGGATATGGGCGGCGAGAAACGGCGAATATTCCCCCGCGGCGGACGAATATGCCGAGTTTGTCGAGGAGCTGCAGCTTTCCTCCCCCAGCCTTTTGCTGAATATCAGCGCTGACAGTAACTATGCAGCTTATCTGAACGGATATCTGGTTGCCTTCGGTCAGTATGCGGATTACCCCTATGACAAGGTCTATGATGAGATAGATATTTCAAGATGGGCGAGAGTGGGAAAAAATGTGCTTGCCGTGCGCGTTTGGTATTACGGAATTGATTCCGCCTCTACCTACTATCCCGGTAAGGCGGGTGTAATTTATTCTCTTTTCTCAGAGGGCGCGCATATTCGCTCGTCGGGCGAGGCAACACCTTCACGTTACAGTCCCACCTATCGCCACCACGGGGTTAAGAATATAACATGGCAGCTTGGACTGAGCTTTGTCTATGATGCTAACGGCGCCGATGCCTGGTGCCTTGGCGAAGCCGACGAGCGCACTCCCTTTGCCCCCTCTGTTCTTACAGGCTACAAGGCCTCTCTTCGCCCCCGTACCTGCAGAAGGCCGGAGCTTGGTGAGACCGCCTTGGGCAGAGAGGTCAGCGGCGAGGGTATCAAGCCCCATTCTCCAAACGGAAAAATATACGATCTCGGTAGGGAGCATGTCGGCTTTATAACCCTGAAATTCAATTCTCCCGACGGCAAGCCTGTTGAGGTTGCCTTTGGAGAGCATATAGCAGACGGTCGGGTTCGCCGCGATGTAGGCGGCAGATATTTCGCCTTTACTTACATACCAACCAAGGGTGAGAACTGTTATATGAACCCCTTCCGTCGCTTTGGCTGCCGATATATCGAGCTTATTCCCGAGGGGGAGATAGAAAATGCCGAGGTATCGCTTATTTCCGTGGATTATCCTGTAGAAGAGCTTGCCCCCGACTTTGATATGACCGCCGCAGAGAGGAAAATATACGATGCCTGCGTCTACACGCTGAGATGCTGTATGCACGAGCATTATGAGGACTGCCCCTGGCGGGAACAGGCCTTATACACTATGGATAGCCGAAACCAAATGCTTGCAGGCTACTACGCCTTTGGTGAAACCGTGTTCCCAAGGGCAAATCTGGAGCTGATTGCCGCCGATAATCGCCCCGACGGATTCCTTTCTATCTGCTATCCCATTAAGAAAGAGCTGGCAATCCCGTCCTTCTCGCTTCATTTTATCATTGAGAGCGAGGAATATCTGCGATACAGTGGGGATAAAGATTTTTTGGCGAGGATTTACCCGAAGCTTCGGAGCGTGCTTGACACCTTCATAGGTAAAATTGGCGAGGACGGACTTATTCGCCCGATAGCAGGCGAGGGAATGTGGAACTTCTATGAGTGGCAATGCGGTCTTAACGGCGAGGGTAAGCGGACACACCAGGTATTCGGCGAGGGAGAACCCGCTGATATCGTCCTTAACAGTCTTGTGGCAATTGCGCTTCGCCGTATAGCGGTAATAGAGAAGGCGCTGGGAATCAGTACCGACTCATTGGCTCTTGCGGATGCCTTGGCAGAGCGCATTCACAGCCACTTCTTTGAGCAGCAGAGGGGCGTGTACCGCAACAGGCGCGAGGAGCAGCCTGCTTGCAAGCTTGGTAATGCCCTGGCAATTCTCGCCGGCGCGCCCAAGGGAGAGCTGCGCCGTCTCGTTGCCGACAAGCTGACCGACAACTCGGTGCCGCCCGATGTGCTTTCAGATCCCGACTTTGTCACCGACAAGCTTCCTCCGGCAACCCTTTCAATGCAGGGCTTCGTGTACGATGCCTTGATTGAAGTCGATAAGGAAAAATATCGCGACTATATCCTTGCCGATATCGAAGAGAACTATCTTCCTATGCTCGAATGCGGCAACGGTACCGTGTGGGAGACAGTGGACGGAGAAAGGGCATTTGGTAATGCGGGAAGCCTCTGCCACGGCTGGAGCGCCATACCCGTGTATTATTATCATCTTTATTTAGGAGAAAACAATGGGTAAACATTTGTTTACAGGAAAATGGATAACCGACTCGGAATTTTATAACCTTGAGCCGAGAAATGTCTTTCACCGACAGAAGGATAAGACAGAGCTTGCAGAAGAGCATCTTAATGCGCACATACTCTTCCGTGACATATTTAATTATGAAAAAAAGCAGGGAAGGGTAACGATCTTTATATCCGCCGATGATTATTATAAGCTGTACATAAACGGCTCCTTTGTGGCAATGGGACCTGCTCCCTCCTATCACATATATTACAACTACAACGAAATAGACATTACCCCATATCTTATGGAGGGCGAAAACCTTATTGCCGTTCATACCCTCTATCAGGGCTTGATTAACCGAGTCTGGCAGAGCGGTGATTTTCGCCACGGACTGATTTTTGATATTATGGCTGGGGATACCCTCCTGCTTGCCTCCTCGGAGAGAACGCTTACGCGCCGCCACTCCGGATATTCCATAATGGGCAGAGTCGGCTATGACACTCAGTTTATGGAGAGGTATGACAGTAATTCGCCCGAGGACGATTTTTCCCGTCTGTTCTTTGATGACACAAGATGGGAAAATGCCAAGCCTTCGCTCACCGCAGACCACGCCCTTGTGCCCCAGGCGAGCAAGCCTGTTGTGACCGAGGAAATCCGCCCGGTGTCCTCAAAAATGGAAAACGGTGTGCTGTTTTTGGACTTCGGCGCTATTTATGTTGGCTATCTGTGCCTGGCTGCGCAAGGAAAGAAGGGTGATACTCTGACGATAAAATGCGCCCAGGAGCTTAACGATGACGGCAGCATAAGATATAAGCTTCGCGCTAACTGCGATTATCTTGAGGAATGGATTCTCTCGGGAAGCGATAACGATCGGCTTGACCAGTTTGATTACAAGTCCTTCAGATACGCAACGGTTGAGATGCCCGAGGGGGTCGAAATTCAGGATGCCTACCTGCTTGCCAGGCACTATCCCTACACACAGGCAAGAGAGCTTCGCCCCGAGTACCGTTCGGATGAGAGGCTCAGGGCTATATGGCATCTCGCCACCAACTCCCAGCGCTACGGAGTCCAGGAAACGATTATGGATTGCATGGAGAGGGAGAAGGGCTTTTATGTCGGAGATGGCTGCTACACCGCCTTGGCTCACGCCATTCTGACGGGAGATGACAGCATAGCAAGAAAGCTTATAGATGACGGCTTCCGCTCTACCTTCATTACGGGTAGCATGATGACCTGTCTTGACTGCTCCTTCATGCAGGAGATTGCAGAGTATCCCCTGATGCTTGTGTTCTTCATTCTGTGGCATTACCGCCTCTTTGGAGATAAGGCATATCTTGCCGAGAATTATGTCAAGGCGAAAAATCTTCTTGAGGTGTATCGCAAGGACTATGAGAGGAAGGACGGACTTATCGGCGAGATGGATAAATGGGCTGTTGTCGAGTGGCCTGCCAACTATCGCGACGGATACGATGTTGACATCTCCCAGGCGAATAACTGCACGGCAGTTCACATCGCCATCTGCGCCTATTACATCGAGGCAATACATACGCTTAACAGGATAGCCGAGGAGCTTCATCTCCCTGCCTACCGTGATGAAGGCCCACTTCGCGCCTCCTTCAACCGCGCCTTTTATGTTCCCGAAAAGCACCTGTTCCGGGATGCGATAGGAACCGAGCATATCAGCATTGTCGGCAACATCTTTGCATATGCCTTCCGTCTTGCCGAGGATGACTCCTTCTATCCCGAGATGGAGAGATGGATAGAGGAGAGGGGAATCAATGCGGTCAGTATGTTTACATCCTTCCCGATGATGATAGGTCTTGTTCGCGGACGAAGAGAGGATCTAATTCTTCGTCAGCTTCTTGACGAGGGCGCTTGGCTACGCATACTCCGCGAGGACAGCACCACCAGCTTTGAGGGCTGGGGTAAGGAGTGTAAATGGAACACCTCGCTTTTCCATATGACGATGTCGGATGTGGCGGTGTTCCTTGCAGAGGGGGTTGACCTTGACGCCCTCTTCAAATGGTAAGGAGGTTATATGATTTTCAGAGATTTTCAAGGAAAAAGAATGCCTCTTCTCGGCTTTGGCGCAATGCGCCTGCCAACCAAGGAGCTAGACGGGGCGTCAGTCATAGACGAGGCTGAGACCGAGCGTATGATAGACCTTGCAATGTCAAAAGGGGCTAATTATTTTGACACGGCATACCCCTATCACGGGGGCAACAGCGAAATTGTGCTTGGAAAGCTTCTTGCCAAATACCCTCGCGAGAGCTACTATCTTGCCGATAAATACCCGGGACATCAGCTTCGCGCAAGCTATAATCCCGAAGAGGTATTTGAAAACCAGCTCAAGAAGTGCGGCGTTGATTACTTCGACTTCTATCTTCTCCACGATGTAAACGAGAAATCGGTTGAAACATATACCTCTCCTCGCTGGGGGATAATCGACTACTTCCTCGAGCAAAAGAGGAGGGGCAGAATTAAGCACCTCGGCTTCTCCACCCACGCAATGCTCCCCTGCCTGGAGAGCTTCCTTAGGGAGTACGGCGAGGTAATGGAGTTTTGCCAGATCCAGCTTAATTATCTTGACTGGACGCTGCAGGGGGCAAAGCAGAAATGCGCCCTCTTAGATAGCTACAACATTCCTGTCTGGGTAATGGAGCCTGTCCGCGGCGGAAAGCTTGCCTCTACGACCGATGAATTCAAAGCTCGGCTGGAGTCTCTTGCGCCAGGGCGAAGCGTCGCCTCCTTTGGCTTCCGCTTCCTGATGGATGTTCCGAATGTAAAGGTTATTCTCTCCGGAATGTCGAATATGGAGCAGATGGAGGATAATCTCGCCACCTTTGATAGCTACGAGCCGTTAAACGAGGAGGAGAGGCAAGTGCTTGCTGATATAGCAAATTCGCTTGTCGAGGCCGTGCCCTGTACAGCCTGCCGATATTGTATAGACGGCTGCCCTATGGGGCTGGATATACCTATGCTTATGGCAACGCTCAATGAGATCAGATGTACCGCAGCAATAAATATCGCAAGGAGGATAGAGTTCCTCCCGGAGGACAAAAAGCCCTCTGCCTGCATAGGCTGCGGAGCTTGCACCGCAATCTGCCCCCAGCATATGGATATTCCCGCTCTTCTCAAGGAGCTTTCAAGAAGGGCGGATGACGTTCCCAAATGGGCGGATATATGCCGTGAAAGAGAGCTTGCCGAGGAGAGGCTGAAGAGCGCAAAGAATTGACACGCCCCTCGGTATTATAATATCAAAGCAAACAATACTTTACATATCAGGTGTACATATGGAATTTAGTTCAAACTTCTACCTGCCGACAGATCCGGTATCCATAGCTCCTCTTGCCGAATATGATGAGGGAAGCGCCAGGGTAGCATTGGAGAGCCTTCTTGAGCCGCTTGGCGGACTTGACTTTATAGAGGCGGGCAGGACTGTTATAATAAAGGCGAATCTTGTCAGTGCTATGAAGCCGGAGGAGTCCGCTACCACTCATCCTGTTCTTCTCGCCGCCCTGTGCGATATGCTGAAGGAGCGCGGAGCGAATGTTATCATCGGTGACAGCCCGGGCGGATTATATAATGCCGCCTTTGTCGGTAGAGTCTACCGTGTATCCGGAATGACCTCGCTTACCTCCCACGGCGCAAGGCTGAATGATGACTATGGCGAGGCGGTTGCCGCGTTTGAGGAGGCAAGGGTATTAAAGACCTTCACATATACCGCGTATCTTGATAAGGCGGATTATATCATTAATTTTTGCAAGCTCAAGAGCCACGGAATGATGAATATGTCGGCAGCTGCGAAAAATATGTTTGGCACAATTCCCGGTATAATAAAGCCCGAATACCACTACCGTTTTCCAAATCACTCGGATTTCGCAAATATGATCGTTGACCTGAACGAATACTTCAAGCCGACTCTCTCGATATGCGATGCCGTCATAGGTATGGAGGGCAACGGTCCAACTGCCGGCACGCCGAAGAGGATTGGCTGCCTTCTTGCATCCCACTCCCCCCACAATCTTGATATGATTGCCGCGGCAATTCTGGGCTTCTCGCCCGAGGAGATACCAACGCTTGTTGCCGCGAGGGAAAGAGGGCTGGTGTACGAAAAAGTCGCATCCGTTCCCACATTTTCCGACCATACCGCCTTTATCCTGACCGATTTTGAGCGCGTGGTAGCCCCTCATTCGCTCCAGTTCTCGGGCGATGGAAGAAACCCATTCAAGCGACTCTTTGGCAAGCTTGCCGGTGCAATTCTGCGCACCAAGCCCGTGGTTAAGCCAAAGGTGTGCGTGGGCTGCGGTGTGTGCCGTAATATTTGCCCCGCGGGTGCAATCGTAATAGACAAAGGAAAGGCAAAAATTGACAGATCGAAATGCATTCGCTGCTTCTGCTGTCAGGAGTTCTGTCCCAAGAGCGCAATAAAGGTTGACAGAACGCTTATTGCCAAGCTTTTCCACAGGGAAAAGAAAAAGCCGCGCGAGGCGGACAGGGATAAAGAATAGGAGAATTATAAATATGAATATTTCAGTAACCACAGTTCACGATTATGACCGTATACTTGACTTTCAGATCTATCACAATCTGACACGCAAGTTCTTTTGGGTTCTTATGGGGATAGTTTTGTTTTTCGCCTCCTTCGCCTTCTTTACCAATATGTATATGGGTACCTTGGAGACTGTCGATTATGTCTGCTTTGTGGGGGCTATCCTGCTTGTTGTATTTTATCTGCTTCTGATATTTGTTTTTCCCAGATTTTCCATTAAGAGCAGCTACTTCTATATGCAGGAGGAGACAATGACCTTCACCGAGGAGAATATGTCATTTACCTCGGTATGCCGTGGCTCCAGCTCCAGCGGTGTCGTTGCCTACCCAACCATTACCAGAGTGCTGAGAACAAAGAAATCCTACTGCTTTTACAACTCTGCCCTGACGGCGTATATTGTGGACAGAGAGGGGATATATTCCCAGATAGACCAAAGAGCCTTCGAGGAGTTTCTGCTTCGCACTCTCGGCAAGGATAAAATTAAGTTTAGTATAAAATAATCCGTACCCGTGTTAAATAAAACGATAAAAACCCCTGTGACAAAATTGCCACAGGGGTTTTACTTGTAAACTATTATTTACTGTATTCCTTTTCAAGAGCCTCAAAAAGACCGTTGATATAGGTCGCGCCGAGAGCGCGGTCGAAAAGACCGTAGCCGGGCTTGCCGCTCTCGCCCCAGATCATTCTTCCGTGGTCGGGACGAACATATCCGTCATAGCCATTCTTGACCAAAGCCTTTACGATCTCGTATATATCAAGCGAGCCGCAGGAGGAAAGGTGCGCTCTTTCCTCGAAGGAGCCGTCCTCCATAATCTTGACATTGCGAATGTGCATAAAGGCTATCCTGTTCATAGCGGCGTATTTTTCAACCATCTTTACAACATCGTTGCTTTCAGCACAGCCCAGCGAGCCTGTGCAGAGGCAGAGACTGTTTGCGGGGCTATCAACAATTGCAAGGAATCTGTCAAGGTTTTTCTCGCAGGTGATTATTCTTGGCAGACCGAAAATGGGATATGGCGGATCATCGGGATGTATAGCCATTCTCACTCCGCACTCCTCGGCAACGGGAATGACCTTCTTGAGGAACCTCTCCAGGTTTGCCCAAAGGCCCTCCTCGCCGATTTTGCCATATGCGGTGATAAGCTCGCGAACCTCGTCCTGTGTGTAGCTGGAGTCCCAGCCGGGGAGATGTATATCATCCTTCAGAGGGTCCAGACCCCTCATTTGATCCCAATACATAACAAGGCTGGTGGAGCCGTCCCTTGCCTCCTTGTCAAGCTGGGTTCTGGTCCAGTCAAAGACGGGCATAAAGTTGTAGGTTACGCACTTTACACCGTACTTAGCGCATCTGCGTATGTTCTCGCAGTAGACCTCGAGAAGCTCATCGACATTGTTTCTTCCAAGCTTGATATCCTCGTGAACGGGAATGCTCTCAACAACGTCAAAGACAAGACCGTTATCCTCGCAGGCCTTTTTCATTCTCGCAAGGCTCTCCTCGCCCCAGACCTCACCGGGCTTGACATCGTACACCGCCGAAACGATGGAGCGCATACCGGGAATCTGTGAGATGTATTGAAGCGATACGGG
>JAFTRB010000140.1 GCA_017462445.1 Clostridia bacterium | reverse complement strand
CAGCTTATATCTCAGGCGTGCGCAACGAGTATGAGAGCAATGACAGTCTTGAGGCAATGCTACTCGACCTCTACAACTACTGCAAGGAAGCAGATGAGTACAAAGCTTACGTCGATGCAAGCGGAGAGCTCAACTGATAGGAGGTAACGAATATGAAAGAATATATCACTCCCGATTTATGCATTATAAAGCTCACCACCGATGTCATCACGACAAGCACCCCGAGCGAAGCAGACGACATCGGCGATACCCCGATTACAGACTTCAGCTGGTAAAATCACTATAATGCAACTTCCGGGTGTAAAGGCGAGATAACATCGTACAAGCAAAGCCCTCACACCGACGAAGCGCTCGCATAAACAAATGGGCGAGGTACCACATAATTGGTGCCCCGTCCATTTTTATTTTGTAATTATACGCCTGTCTATCGGGAACGGCAATTTCTGCTCTAAATCAAGCTAGGCTCTAAGGGCGCCTCGCTCTGATAATACAGATTTTGCACATCATTATTATCCGGCTTCATCTGTATTCTTAATAACTCAACCCCTATACCGCTTACCGACCCAAAACAACCGAAAAGGAAAAAGGTCTTGATTTTTTCTTTCCCTTGGTATAAACTAAACTCAAAAGGAGGAAAAAGAATGAAATTCAAACTGGTGTTAGACCCTTGCCGTGAGGAGGAATGCCTCGTATACGCCAAGGAAGAAAGCCAACTCACAGGCAGAATAAAGGAGCTTGTCGAGGGGCAGAAAAATGTTATTTTAGGCTACACGGGTACCACCGTCACCCCTCTTTCAGAGGAGGATATATACGCTGTTGCAATTGAGGGTGGCAGACTATATGCCATAACCGAAAATAAAAGGTATGAGCTTAAAATGCGACTGTACGAGATTGAGAAAATCATCTCGGAGCGCTTTGTCCGAATCAATCAGTCCTGCTTAATAAGCATCGGCTGTATTGCGGCCTTCGATGTATCAATCGGAGGAGGACTTTTGGTTCGGCTGAAAAACGGATACACCGACTATGTATCCAGAAGACAGCTTAAATCTGTAAAAGAAAGGATTGGTATCAAATAATGAAAAGCTATGTAAAGGAATTCTTTTTGAGGGGCGCTATGTTCAGCGGTCTTGGCCCTATCGTTCTGGGCATCGTATATGCCATTCTCGCAGCGACGGTCGAGGGCTTCTCGCTTGGAGGCAAGGAGGTACTGCTCGGCATTATCTCAACCTACCTGTTGGCATTTATCCAAGCGGGGGCAACCGTATTTAACCAGGTCGAGCATTGGTCGGTAGGCAAATCCCTGCTCTGCCATTTCTCGCTCCTGTTCGTTGCCTATTCTCTTGCCTATATCCTGAATAGCTGGATTCCCTTCGAGCCCATGGTGCTTGCCATCTTTGCGGGCATATTTATCATTGGCTACTTCCTCATCTGGGGAATTGTCTACCTAGCGGTCAGAGGAACAAGCAGAAGGCTCAACTCCATGCTCGGCTAACAAAAAACGCCTCTCGGGGCGTTTTTTGTTATAAAGCTCTTCCTTTTCAGAGAAAAATGTGCTATAATAAAGAAAAGGAGAATTATATGAAAATTTTTGGACTTGATATAGGTGGAACAAACATAAAGTGGGGAGTCCGTGAAAACGGCGTTTTTCTTGACACGGGTACTACCCCATCCCACGCGAGCGAGGGGAGAGACGCCTTGCTGGAGGCGATTTTCTCGCTTCTGGACGGCAAGGAATTCGACCTGCTCGGCGTGTCAACAGCCGGCATTGTCGACAGAGATGGAAACATAAAATATGCCAACAGTAATATACCGAATTACACGGGAACCCCCCTGCGCCAAATACTTGAACAAAGGTATGGCAAGCCGACCGTAGTTGTCAACGATATAGCTGCCTCCGCTTACTCCGAGAAGGGAAACAGGGATGACTACTATTATATCGCCATAGGTACAGGAGTCGGCGGTATTTATGTAAAAAATGGCGAAATAGAAAAAGGCTCCGCTGGCATTGCCGGACAGATAGGCTACCTCCCAACCCCACACGGCGGCGAGATAGACCTTATGGCTTCAACAAGAGGGCTTAACCGTCTTGCTCAAATGGATGCAAGAGAGCTATTCGCAAGAGCCGCTAACGGCTCGAAGGAAGCCGAGGCGATTCTGGAAAAATGGTGCGCACAGGTCGCCTATGTCATCACCTTGGTTGTTGGGCTGATCAACCCCGGCGCAATTATCATCGGCGGTGCGGTCAGCGAGCAGGGCGAGGCGCTGCTTGAAAGGATCAGAAAGCAGCTGGATAATATGCCCGAGCCGTATAAGGGCAGCTTTACCCTGGAGGTAGCAAGAGGAGGTAATCTTGCGGGCGTCAAGGGAATAATTGACTATGTGAAGGAGAATTATAAAAATGAATGTACTTGAAAAGCTTAAGGGCGGACTTGTAGTTTCCTGCCAGGCTCTTCCCCACGAGCCGATGCACTCCTCGTTTATTATGGGAAGATTTGCGCGAGCCGCAGTTGAAGGCGGCGCGGTTGGAATCCGCGCAAACACCAAGGAGGATATAGCAGAGATAAAGAAGAATGTCACAGTGCCAGTCATCGGCATTGTTAAAAGGGACTATCCCGACTGCGAGGTTTACATAACCCCGACTATGAAGGAGGTGCACGAGCTGATGGAGGTTGGAGTCGAGATTATAGCGACCGATGCCACCACACGCACCCGCCCGGGCGGTCAGACTCTCGCCGATTTTGTCAAGGAGGTAAGAGCCGCGTTCGACGGCCTTCTTATGGCAGATTGCTCCACCTACGAGGAAGCAAAAATCGCGTATGAGCTTGGCTTTGACATCCTCAGCACCACAATGCGCGGCTACACCGAATACACCAAGGGAATCAAAATCCCCGACTTCGATTTAATCGAGCGCCTGGTGAAGGACTTCCCCGACAGAGCCATCATAGCCGAGGGCGGAATTAAAACCCCCGAGGACCTTAGAAGAGTGATGGACAAGGGCATTCACTGCGCTGTTGTCGGCGGAGCGATTACCCGTCCCAAGGGCATTACCGAGGACTTCGTCTCGGCAATTAAGTAAGCCGTAGCAAATAACAGAGATATAAGCATCTATTAAGCTAAAAGCTTATTAAGCGCTAGTCCTAAAAAGCAAGCCGCCTGTTGTAAAAACAAGCCCAGCCTTAAAAGCAAACTACCAACCGCAAAAAGCAAACATATAACCAAAAACAAACTCCGGCCATAAAAACAAATCACAAACCACAAAAAGTAAATAGTTATTAACATTAAAAAGGAGAGAAACTCACACGGGTGCTCTCCTTTTTCACTTCCCACGGTGGTGGTAAAGGAAAATCCCCCATCGGTTGTCGCCCTCACGGTGGTGGTGAAGCTTAATTTCCCATCGGTAGCCACCCTCACGGCGGTGGTGAAGCTTAATTCCCCATCGGTTGTCACCCACACGGCGGTGGGAAAGTAAAATCCCCCATCGGCAGCCGCCCTCACGGCGGTGGTGAAGGTGAAGAACGCATTGGTAGCCACCCTCATGGTGGTGGTGAAGGTGAAGAACACATTGGCAGCCACCCTCGCGGCGGTGGCGAAGGTGAAGAACACATTGGTAGCCACCCTCACGGT